>JAQBPH010000116.1:0-4383 GCA_028287625.1 Chloroflexota bacterium
CACCCCGCCGGTCGCGGTCCCCCGCACGCTGGCGGGTCAGGCCCCGGCCGCGGCTCCGCCCACCGCCGGGCGAGCGTCCTCCCCTCCCGACGGGCTCCCCGCCCGGCTGTCGGCGGTCTGCGGCACGCTCCGCCTCTGCTGATCCCCGCCCCGGGCGAGGGCCAGCACCACCAGTGGCGCCAGCACGGAGAGCCCCAGCACCACTCGCCGCCGGACCGCCGGTGACGCCGCCGGGCTCCGCTCGATGACGGCCACGACCTCGGGCCAGCCCTCGCGCGCGCTGGGCCGCCGCGGGGCCCAGCCGGAGGCCTCGCGGAAGCGGCGGTTCGACACCCGCTGCGAGCGGATCATCACCGCGCTCCTCGAGCCGAGCACCGTGGCCGCCCCCCGCGGCGCGATCCGCGGGGTGCGGATGACGAGGGCGCCCGCCATGGTGGCGACGAAGTCGGCGCGGCGCATCGGCTCGTCGTCGACGACGTTGTAGACGCCGGTGGGCACCCCCAGGGCGGCGACCACCGCCGCGCCGGCGTCGTCGGTGTGGATCGAGGAGACGAAGCCCTGCGGGCCCATGAACGGCGCCACTCCCCGCCGCGCCAGCCGCACCATGTCGACGGTCATGTGGCTGTCGGCGCCGTAGAACATGCCGAAGCGCAGCACCA
Source organism: Chloroflexota bacterium (assembly GCA_028287625.1). Taxonomy (GTDB): domain Bacteria; phylum Chloroflexota; class Dormibacteria; order Aeolococcales; family Aeolococcaceae; genus CF-96. The sequence continues at coordinate 660 of JAQBPH010000116.1, forward strand.
CGCCGGCGCCGCCCGCGTCCGCGAAGCGCCGCGCCGACGCCTCGGCGTCGCCGGTGCTGCTCGCGTACGCCGGGAGGTCGAGAGCGGTGTCCTCGTCGATCCACCCGTCGCCGAGGTCGCGGTAGAAGAACGCCACCGACTCCTGCACGTAGCGGGTGGCGCCGGTGGCGAGGGCGGCGTCGACCAGGTTGCGCGCGACCTCGCGGCGGATGCGGTCGTTCTCCGCCCAGGAGCCGGGCAGCGCCGCCCTCGCCATGCTCGGGATGTGGGTGGCCAGATTGACCACCGCGTCGTGACCGGCCACTGCGGCGCTCACCGCGCCCGGATCGAAGAGGTCGACGATCACCGCGGTGGCGCCGAGCGAGCGCAGCAGCGCCGCCTTCTCCTCGCTGCGGGCGGCGGCGGTCACGCGGTGCCCCGCCTCGATCATCAGCCGCACCGCGGGTCGGCCGAGGACGCCGGTGGCGCCGGAGACGAACACCTTCATCGAAGCACCTCCTTGAACCAGGCCCCGGCCTTCTCGAAGGCCCGGGGCGGGACGCTGCTCGCCAGGTCCGCGAGGATGCCGGCGAGGGTGGTGGCCTGCAGCTCGGCCCGCCACGCCTGCTCGGCGCGCTGCATCGCGCGCGCGATCCCGCAGGCGCGGGTGTACTGGCGGTCGGGGAGCGCCGCCGGTCCGCGGCGGCGGATCTCGGTGCAGCGGAAGGCGGGGGCGCCGCCGTCGACGGCGGCGACCACGTCCCAGAGGGTGATCCCGGCGGCCGGCCGCGCCAGCCGGTAGCCGCCGCGCTGGCCCGGCTCGGTGGTGACGATGCCCGCCCGGCTCAGCGCCTGGAGGTGCTTGGCCAGGTAGGCGGCGGGCACCCCGTGGAACTCGGCGAGGCGGGCCGCCGGGAGCGCCGTCCCCTCCGGCAGCGCGGCCAGGACGGTGCAGCAGTGGACTCCCCACTCGACCCCATCGGAGAGTTTCATGATCCGGATAGTAAATATCCGTGATGAGTCGGGTCAAGGGGTCCGGGCGTCGGTTCATCACCCTGTCCGTGGCCCGCCGGTACCATCCGCGGAGTGCAGGATGGGAGCCGCAGGGCCATCGTCGCGGCATTCATCTCGAACGTCGCGATCGCCATCGCCAAGCTCGCGGGCTTCCTCGTGACCGGGGCGGCGTCGATGCTCGCCGAGGCGGTCCACTCGGTCGCCGACACCACCAACCAGGGGCTGCTGCTGCTCGGCGGCGCCCGGTCGCGGCGACCCGCCGATGACGAGCACCCCTTCGGCCACGGCCGCGAGCGCTACTTCTGGGCGTTCGTGGTGGCCATGGTGATCTTCAGCGTCGGCTCGCTGTTCGCCCTCTACGAGGGGGTGGAGAAGCTCCGGGCACCGCACCCACCGGAGTCGGTGCCCGTGGCCGTCGCCATCCTGCTGGTGGCGATCGTGTTCGAGTCGATCTCCCTGCGCACCGCCGTGCACGAGAGCCGCGCCAGCCGGGCCGGGCTCTCCTGGCCCGCCTTCATCCGCCGCTCCAAGCACCCGGAGCTGCCGGTGGTGGTGCTCGAGGACAGCGGCGCGCTGGTCGGGCTGGTGCTCGCCCTCGCCGGCGTGGGCCTGTCGGCGATCACCGGCCGGCCCCAGTTCGACGCCCTCGGCAGCATCGCCATCGGCGTCCTGCTCGCCGTCATCGCGGTCGTCCTGATGGTGGAGATGAAGAGCCTGCTGATCGGCGAGGGGGCATCGCCGGCGATGGTGGCGCGCATCCGCGCGGCGATGGAGGGCGACGAGAGCGTGCGCCGTCTCATCCACATGCGCACCGAGCACCTGGGACCCGACGAGCTGCTGGTCGGCGCCAAGCTCGAGCTCGACCGCAGCCTCGACTTCGACGGCGTCGCCGCCGCGATCAACCGCATCGAGGACGCGGTCCGCGCGAGCGTTCCCGAGGTGCGGGTGATGTACCTCGAGCCCGACCTGCACCGCCCGTCAGCCGCGGTTCATCCCCTGGGGGGAACTCAGGGCTGACACGGGGGCCGCGCGCAGCTACCATGCCTGGCGCAGCCACCCAGTCGGGAGGGAGATTTCGATGCGCAGACTGTCACTCGTGGTGCTCTCGGTCGCCGCAGCGGTCATGCTCGGGGGGCCGTCGTCGGTCTCGGCGACGCAGACGTGGGCGCCCGCGTCCAGCGCCACCATCCATCCCGGCGTGCAGCTGCTCACCAAGGGCGCGCAGTGCACCGCCAACTTCATCTTCACCGACGCCACACACGTGTTCCTCGGGCAGGCGGCGCACTGCTCCGGCACCGGCGGGAACACCCAGTCCGACGGCTGCACCGCGCCGTCGCTGCCGCTCGGCACCGCGGTCACCATCCCCGGCGCATCCCATCCCGGCACCATCGTCTACAGCTCCTGGCTGACCATGCAGTCGCTGAAGGAGACCGATCCCAGCGTCTGCCAGTACAACGACCTGGCCCTGATCGAGCTCGACCCCGCCGACGTGCGGTCGGTCAACCCCTCGATCCCCATCTGGGGCGGACCCACCGGCCTGGTCACCACCGGCACCACCGCCGGCGAGCAGGTGTACGCCTACGGGCACTCCAAGCTGGGCATGGGCGTGTCGCTGCTCAGCCCCAAGCAGGGTGTCAGCCTGGGCGACAGCGGCAACGGCTGGAGCCACGCCGTGATGACCCTCTCGCCCGGCATCCCCGGCGACTCCGGGAGCGCCTACCTCGACGCCCAGGGTCGTGCCCTCGGTGTGCTCAGCACCCTCGAGCTGGCCCCGCTGCCCGCCAGCAACGGCGTCGGCGACCTCGCCCACGAGCTCACCTACCTGCACACGCACTCCGGCTTCACGGGGGTGCAGCTGGCCATGGGCACGGAGCCCTTCGCGGCCAGTCCCCTGGGGGCGCTCGGGCAGTAGGGGCGACCTGGCCCCGAGGAGGGTGGCGGCGGTGCGCTGAGGTGGGCGGCGAGGGACGTGGTTCGCCCGGCAACCCGCACGGCGGCCCCGCCCCTCTCCTGGCCCATCCGCGCCGACCTTCGCGGCCGTCCCCCGGCGCCGCCGGGATCGCGTGGTATGGCATCGAGCGCGCGACAGCCATCGGCCGAGGAGCTCGAGCGGATTGGGGATCGGGCGGTCTGTTACCGGCGAGAGCGCGACCAGCTGGGTGCTCGCCCCGATTCCGAATCCGTCCCCTGGGGGACCGCCGGAGGCTGGCTGTCGCCTGACGGCCGACTCTGGCCCTGCCCCGACCTGTGCCACAACGAGGAAGCCGAGCGTATCGTCGACATCCTCGGGCTGGTGCCGGGGAGGTTCGGTGCCGAGTATCACCTGGAACGCACGGGGTGGATGCATGTCTACGACGACGGGCGCGTCATGGGCGAGGATGAGGACGAGCCCCCAGTCTTCACTCAAGCGCAGCGTGATCGTCTCTTCGACCTGGTGCGCTCCCACCCGTCGACGGCCCCCAACGTGATGACGGTGCTCCGCCAGCACGCGACCTGAGCCGTGGATGGTCAGGAGCCATGTGCGTGGGGATGGCTCACCGGCGGGGGCGTGCACCGCCGAGCTCACCACATCTCGGCGTTCCAGCGGCCGAGGATGAGCCCGCCCCCCTCGCGAGAAGGTTCTGGGGAGCGGGCGGGTGCCGAACCGGCGGCCATTCGGCCCAGCACAGTCGCGGATCGCCCCCCAGCCGCATCACCGCGCGGACCAGTGGGCCGATGCGCCGCTCGAGCT
>JAQBPH010000143.1:0-2747 GCA_028287625.1 Chloroflexota bacterium
GCCGCTGCGGCATCACCCGCATCCATCTGGAGGAGGACACCGGCACCATGCAGCACGCCGGCGACGTGCTCCAGGAGGCGGCGTCGTCGCTGGTCGACCTCAACCGCTGCGGCGTGCCGCTCATGGAGATCGTCAGCGAGCCCGACCTGCGCAGCGCCGACGCCGCCCGCGAATACCTGATCAGGGTGCACCAGATCCTCATGTACATCGGCGTCAACGACGGCAACCTCGAGCAGGGCTCGTTCCGCTGCGACGCCAACGTCTCCATCCGGCCCCGGGGCACCGAGACCCTGGGTGTCAAGGTGGAGATCAAGAACATGAACTCCTTCCGGGCGGTGCAGCGCGCCGTCGAGTACGAGATCGCCCGCCAGGTCGGGGTGCTCGGCGGGGGCGGCAGCCTCCACCAGGAGACCCGCGGCTGGGTGGAGGCGCGTGGCGCCACCGTCTCCCAGCGGAGCAAGGAGCAGGCCCACGACTACCGCTACTTCCCCGAGCCCGACCTCGCCCCGCTGGTGCTGGGCGCGGAGTTCGTGGAGGAGGTCCGTGGCGCGCTCCCGGAGCTGCCCGAGGCCCGGGCGGCGCGGCTGGTCGAGCAGCACGGCATCGGGGAGTACGAGGCTGGCCTGCTCACCGCCACCCGCGACGAGGCCGACTCCTACGAGCGCATCGTCGCCGCCGGAGTTTCCGCCCGGCTCGCCGCCAACTGGCTGGGCAACGAGGTCATGCGCCTCGCCAACGCCGAGCACCGTCCGCTCACGGAGAGCGGCCTCGGCGAGGACGGGCTGGTGGCGCTGCTCCGGCTGGTCGAGGCCGGGACGGTGAACACCACCACCGCCAAGGCGCTGCTCGAGGAGCTGTACCTGACCGGCGGTGACCCCGCGGCGATCGTGCGCGACCGCGGCCTCGGCCAGGTCAGCGACACCGAGGCGGTGGGCGCACTGGTCGACGCCGCGATCGCCGCCAACCCCAAGGCGGTGGCTGACTTCCAGGCCGGCAAGGAGACGGCGCTGCAGCCGGTGGTGGGGCACGTGATGAAGGCAACCCGCGGCCGCGCCGACGCGCGTCTGGTCAACCGGCTGCTGCGTGAGCGCCTCTCCGGCTGAGCGCCGGGCCGCACGCCGTGCCGCCGGCACACGGCTGGAGCTGCGCTGCGGCCCCATGGTCCACGGCGGCGCGTGCCTGGGCCACGTCGAGGGCGGGGTGATCGAGGGCGAGCGTGGCGAGACCGTGCTCATCGAGGGCGGCATCCCCGGCGAGCGGGTGGAGGTGCGGGTGCACGGCCGCCAGGGCGGAGTGTGGCGGGCGCGGGTCACCGAGGTGCTCGAGCCCTCGCCCGACCGGGTCACCCCACCCTGCCCGTACGTCCCCGCGTGCGGCGGCTGCGACCTCCAGCACGTCGCCTACCCGCGGCAGCTGGCGCTCAAGCGCGAGGTGGTGCTCGACGCCATGCGGCGGCAGCACGTGGACGTCCCCGACGAGGTGCCGGTGCACGGCATGGACGACCCCTGGCGGTACCGCCGCCGCGGCGAGTTCCACGTGGTGCGCGGTCCCGAGGGCACCGCGGCCGCCGACCTCGGCTTCAACCAGGCGCGCTCGTGGAGGCCGATCGCGGTCGACGACTGCCTCATCCACCACCCCACCATCTGCGCGTCGCTGCCGGCGCTGCGCTCGCTGGTGCGGCGGGGCGGCACCGACGACCTCAGCGCGCTCCACCTCACCGTCGGCGGCGGGGGCCGCGACCTGCTGGTGCGCGCCCGCCCCGCGGACGGCGTCGACCCGGCGGTGCTCGACGAGATCGCCCTCGAGACCGGCGACGAGGTGTCGTGGCACACCTCGGCGGTGAGCGTGAGCTGGCGCGGCCTCGAGTTCCGGGTCGAGCCCGAGACCTTCGTCCAGGTGAACCAGGCGCAGATGGAGGTGCTCTACGACCGCGTGCTCGACGCCCTCGGCGACGTCGAGGGCCGGTGCGTCGTCGACGCCTACGCGGGGATCGGCATCCTCAGCACCGCCGTCGCCGCCGCCGGCGCCGAGGTGGTGTGCATCGAGGAGGTGCGCTCCTCGGCCCGGCTGGGGCTGCTCAACGCGCGGCTGAACGGCGTCGAGGACAGGCTTCGGTACATCGCCCGGCCGGTCGAGGAGGCGCTCGCCACGCTCGGCCACACCGTCGACGCCGCCGTGCTGGACCCGCCGCGCGCCGGCTGCCACACCTCGGTGACCGGCTGGCTGGCACTCGCCGGGCCGCCGCAGGTCGTGTACGTCTCCTGCGACCCCGCGACCCTGGCCCGCGACCTCCGCCTGCTCGCCGAGCTCGGACCCTACCGCGTGGAGCGGCTGGAGCTCGTGGACATGTTCCCCCAGACGCATCATGTCGAGACCCTTGCCTCGCTACGGCGGGCTTGAGGGCTCGACGGTTCTGGCCCCGGGTGGAGATGCGCGGCGGTTCTGCCTCCGGTGGAGATTCGCGGCGGTTCTGCCGCCGGTCGAGATTCGCGGGGGGCCGCTCTGCCGCCGGTTGAGGGTTCGCGGCAGTTTCTCCACGGTGTTCTTACCGGGGGGAGGCTGCGCCTCCCCCCGCTCATGCCAAAGACATCGTGCGCTGGCGCGCCCGATGCCGTGGCATACCCCCCTCCACGCCGGCACTCGCCGGCGACGCGCGCTTCGCGCGCTTGTCGTGACGGGGCCGCCGGTAGAGGTACCATGAGCAACGCTGCGCGTTCCTCACACCCACCCCCGGAGCGGCTTCACGG
>JAQBPH010000150.1:0-15620 GCA_028287625.1 Chloroflexota bacterium
GCTCGAAGCGGGGCACCGCACCGGACCAGTAGTTCGACAGCCCTCCCGGCTGCAGCACCTGGATCCAGGTCGAGGCGGGGTCGTCGGCGGCGACCGGGTTGAGATGATCGGCGAGGCGCGGCCCGCGACGGTAGACCGTCCTGTCCGCCACCCGCGCCAGCTGCCCGCCGGGGAACCGCCCGCCCGACTCCATCAGCGTGACCGGGATCCCGCTCCGGAGCAGGCTGAGGGCCGCCATCGCACCCGCGGGGCCGCTTCCGACCACGACCACCCGCCGGCTGTCGTCCACCCTCGCCTCAGTCCGGGGCCCGGCGGCCGCTCGGCGGAGTCGCCCGCCTGCTGCGAAACCAGACGTACGTCCGGCACCACCGCCGCACCAGGTGATGGGGCGCGTGGCGCAGATGGAAGGTCACCCGGGCGAGCGGGCCCTGTGCACCGGCACGCCGACTCCGGTAGGGGAGGATCGTCTCCAGCCGGGCCCAGAGCCGTGCCACCCTCAGGTCGCGGATGCTCAGGTGGTAGCTGGGCATGGTGGCGGTGTAGCTGTTCCACTCCGAGTACTGCATCCTCCTCGGCAGCAGGCCCTCGTCGAGCGCTCGCCAGTACATCGGGGTCCCGGGGAACGGGGTGAGGGTGGTGAACCCGCTCTCGACGTCGAGCTCGTTGGCGAACTGCCAGGTCCGGCGCACCGTGTCCCAGCTCTCCTCGGGGGTGCCGAGACAGAAGGTGCCGTAGATGTGGAAGCCCAGGCTGTGACAGAGGTCGATGCGCCTGCGCAGCTTCTCGTTGACGCTCACCTTCTGGCCGATGCTGGCCATGCACTCGGCGTCGGAGGTCTCGATCCCCGTGGTCACCGTTCTGATCCCCGCCTCGTACATGCGGCGGAGGTTGGCCTCGTCGAAGGCCTCCAGGCTGGTCTCGACGGTCGCCTCCAGCCTCACCCCCCGGCGGATGATGGCGTCGCAGAGCTCGTGGACGTAGCGGCTGTTCAGACCGAAGTTCGGGTCGCGGAAGCGCACCCGGTGGATGCCGTAGGTGCGATTCAGATGCTCGATCTCGTCGACCACCGCCTCGAGGTCGTTGCTGCGCCACGGCTTGCCCTCGAGGAGCATGTAGGGGCACATGGTGCAGCCGATCGGGCAGCCGCGACTCGCCTGGAGCTGCACCCCCAGCCGCGAGCAGTCGCCGCCCGGCGCATAGCGGGTCATGTCGAGCAGGTGCCATGCCGGCCGCGGAAGCGTGCTCAGGCTGCTCACGCTGACCCACCGCTCGTAGCGTGCGGTGTTGTGCGCGCCGCTGTAGAGCTCGTCGCCGCCCAGCGGCACGTGGGTGTCCGGGCAGATCACCCCGGCGACGGTCCTGTGGTCCTCGGCCAGCAGGATCCTGTCGATCACCGCCTCGGGCTCGCCGTAGACGACGAAGTCGAGCCGGCAGCCGGCGACCCAGTGGTCGAGGGTCGCCATGATCACGCTGCCGAAGGCGAACACGGTGGCGAGGGGGAACAGCTCCTTGAGCCGCTCCGCGAAGGCGAGGTCCTGGGGCAGGGAGGGCATGGAGAGGCGGATCCCCAGCCACGCAGCCGTCCCCCATCCGGGCTGGACCCGCCCGGCACAGAACCGCTCCGCGTCGCGCCCCTGCACGCGGTCGAGCAGGAGGTCGACGATGGTCACGTCGGCGCCGGCACGCTCGGCGACCGCCGCCGTGTACAGGATGTCGATGGGAGGCAGCTGCATCTGCTCCGTCTCGAGGGGCTTCAGCCGTCGCGAGACGCCGATCCCACCCGACAGCGTGCGATCGTTGGTGTGACCCGGCAGCGCGGGGGGGTTGACCAGCACCAGGTGGCGCGGGCGCCCGCGGGGAGGCACGGCGAGGTGGTGGAGACGCTGGGCCTCCGTGGTCGCGCTGGTCACACCACCTTCCTCCAGGGCCCGGCGGGCACGATCGAGCGCCTCCGGTGCTGCTGCCGCCGCCGGTCGCACACGCTCCGGTAGATCGCGGAGACCTCCTGCGCCTGTCGCGCCGAGGTGAACTGCCGCAGGAAGCGGAGCCGCGCCCGGCCGCCCAGCTCCTCGCGCAGCCGCGGCGCGTCGAGGAGCTCCATCACGGCGTCCGCGAGCCGCTCGACATCCCTCGGGGGCACCAGCAGCGCCTCGCGCCGGTCGGCGGCGATCTCGGGGAGGGCGCCCGAGTCCCAGGCGACGATGGCGCGGCCCATGGCCATGGCCTCGACGAGCACCAGGCCGAACGGCTCCTCGAAGCTTGGCACGCAGGCCACGTCGAGATCCGCGTAGAAGCCGCTCATCTCCTCGATCTGCCCCAGCCAGTGGACGCGATCCTCGATGCCCAGGTCGTGGATCGCGCGCGTCACCCGGGCCACGTAGCCAGCGCCGCCGTTGCCCATCACGCACTCGGCTCCGGCGATGACCAGGTGGACGTCGTCACGCCGGGCGCAGACGGCCGCCATCGCCTGGACGAGCTCGAGCTGGCCCTTCCACACCATGATCCGTCCGGCCACCCCGACCAGCCGCGCGCCCGGAGCCACGCCGATGCGGTCGCGGAGCCGGCAGGTGGCGTGATCGCCGGGCTCGAAGAGCTCGGGCGGCACCCCGTTGAGCACCGTGACGACCCGGCCGCCCGGCAGGGTGCGCTCACGCAGCGACTGGCGGACGAACTCGGAGACGGCGATCACCGCGTCGGCTCGCCGCAGCCCCCAGCGCGTCGGCCGCGTGAAGTGACGGTCCAGGACATGGCAGTGCACCACGCTCGGCCGGCGCGTGATCAGCGCCAGCAGGCCGGCGATCAGCGCGTCACGTGGCCGCTCGGTGCTGTGGATGACGTCGACCCGGTGCCGCACGACCGTCCAGGTCAGCCGTGCCAGCGCCACGGGCAGCACCACCGCGTTGCCGAGGAGCGCGAGCACGCGGTGAGCCCGGCGCCGGCCGGTCACGTCGTAGCCGAGGTGCAGGACCTTCACGCGGGCATGGGGGGACCGGGCGAGAATGCCGAGCAGGCGGGCGGCGTCCGCCGGCCGGTCGCTGGTGGCCACGTGGACCCGGTGCTCCGGAGGCACCAGCTGCCGGATCAGCCCGAGGTGGACGGCGACGTCCGCACCGAGCGCGCTGCGGCTGTTGACGAACAGCACCCCGATCGGGCGCGTCGGTGTCGGAGCCTCCGGGAGAGCGGGTTTCATCATGCCTCGCGGCCATTCTGGAGACGGCGCCGCGGCGCCTGAATGGGCCGGGACGGACCACGACGGGACCGATGCCCATCCGACCGGGTGCGGGGGGCGGGGCGGGCCGGCCGCGGGCGCGGCTCCCACGGAGATGACACCGCGATGAAGCGGCGCCGGGTGCGGCTGGGACAATCGCTCGGTACGCGGGACGTCCGTCCCCCCGCGGTGGCCCTTCGACCATTGTCCCGAACGCGTCGTTTGCGTACGGTCGTTGCGATGCGGCTCATCGACGACAACGAACCGACCGTGGAGTCGCCGGCGCAGCCGGCCGCCGGCATCCCCCTGCTCGGCGACGAGGAGCGCCGGCGCATCCTGGTGGCCTGGAACGACACCGCCGTGGGCTGGCGTCCGGAGGCCTGCATCCACCATCTCTTCGAGGAGCAGGCCGCGCTGCGGCCGGACGCGCCGGCGGTCAGGTGGCGCGACACGGTGCTCACCTATGCCGAGCTGGACGTCAGGGCCAATCGCCTGGCGCGCCGGCTGCGGGCGCTGGGCGTCGGCCCGGACGTCCCCGTCGGGCTCTGCGTCGAGCGCGGCCCCGCCATGATCGCCGCGCTGCTCGCCATCCTCAAGGCCGGCGGGGGCTACCTGCCGCTCGACCCCGGCTATCCGAGCCGGCGGCTCGCCTTCATGCTCGAGGACGCGCGCGTCCCCGTCCTCGTCACCGAGACCCGGCTGGCCGGGCGTCTCCCCGAGCACGCGGCGGCCACGCTGCTCCTCGACTCGGCCGAGGCCGCCGCCGCCATCGGCGCGGAGGACCCCTCGCCACCCGGCACCCCGGCCCGCTCCGACCAGCTCGCCTACATCAACTACACCTCCGGCTCGACCGGCGTGCCCAAGGGCGTGGAGGTGACCCACCGCGCCGTCAACCGGCTGGTGTGCCGGGTGGACTATGCGAACCTCGGTCCGGAGACCACGCTGCTGCAGGCGTCCTCGCTGTCCTTCGACGCCTCGACCTTCGAGATCTGGGGCGCTCTCCTGAACGGCGGGTGCTGCGCGCTGCACGACGAGCGCGTGCCCACCGGGCGGGGCCTGGAGGAGAGCATCCGCGGTCACCGGGTCACCGGGATGTTCCTCACCACGGCGCTCTTCAACGCCATCGTCGACGACGAGCCCGAGCGGCTCCGCGGGCTCGAGGAGCTGCTGGTCGGCGGCGAGGCGCTGTCGGTGGACCACGTCCGGCGCGCCCAGGCGGTCCTGACCGGCACCCGGATCATCAACGGGTACGGTCCCACCGAGTCGACGACCTTCGCCTGCACCCACCGCATCTCCGCGCCGCTCGACGCCGGCGTCCGCACCATCCCGATCGGCCGTCCCATCCGCGACACCCGCGTGTACGTCCTCGACGAGCGGCTGCAGCCGGTGCCGCCGGGGGCGCCGGGCGAGCTCTACATCGGCGGCGACGGCCTGGCGCGCGGCTACCTCCACCGGCCCGAGCTGACCGCCGAGCGCTTCCTGCCCGACCCCTTCGGCGGCGACGGCGACCGCCTCTACCGGACCGGCGACCAGGTCAGCTGGCGGCACGACGGCAGCCTCGAGTTCCTGGGACGCATCGACGGGCAGGTGAAGATCCGCGGCTTCCGGATCGAGACCGGCGAGATCGAGACGGCCCTCGCGGGCCATCCCGCCGTCCGCAGATGCGCGGTCGTGCCGCGTGACGATCCGAACGGCGGCCGGCGGCTGGTCGCCTACCTGGTCGCGGCCCCGGACGCGACGATGCCGGGAACCGGGGAGCTGCGCGACTTCCTCGGCGAGCAGCTCCCGGAGCCCATGCTTCCGTCCCGTTTCGTCTGGGTCGGCGACCTGCCGCTGACCGCGCACGGCAAGCTCGACCGCGCCGCCCTGCCGGCGCCGCGCCAGCGCCCGGTGCTCGAGCGGGAGTACGTGGCTCCCGGCTCGGCGATGGAGCGGCGGCTCGCCGCCATCTGGGCCGACGTGCTCGACGTCGACGCGGTGGGGATCGACGATCCCTTCCACGACCTGGGAGGCGACTCGCTGCGCGTCCTGCGCGTCGCCTCCCGGCTTCACCGTGAGGGTCTGGACGTTCCCCCGGTGAGGCTGTTCGAGCATCCCACCGTGCGCGCCATGGCACGCCACCTGGAGGGGCTCCAGGAGCCGGTTCCCCGGCCCCACGAACCGGCCGGGGTCGCCGCGCAGCGAGAGGACATCGCCCTGGTCGGCATGGCCGGACGCTTTCCGGGGGCGCCGTCCGTGGAGCGGCTGTGGGCCAACCTCTGCAGCGGCGTGGACAGTGTCACCCACTTCACCGACGACGAGCTGGACGCCTCCATCCCGGTGCGGGTCCGCCGGGACCCGGCCTACGTGCGCGCTCGGGGCATCCTCCCCGACGTCGACCGCTTCGACGCCGCGTTCTTCGGCATCACCCCGGGCGAGGCGGCGCTCCTCGACCCTCAGCAGCGCCTTCTCCTCGAGGTGGCCTGGGAGACGCTCGAGGACGCGGGCCACGTCCCCGAGTCCTTCGCCGGCGACATCGGGGTCTTCGCGGGCAAGTACAACGACTCGTACGAGGCGAACAACGTCAGGACCCGACCGGACCTCGTGGAGCAGGTCGGCCACATCACCGCGATGCTGGCCAGCGAGAAGGACTACGTGGCCTCCCGCCTCGCCCACAAGCTCGACCTGCGCGGCCCCGCGCTCTCGATCCACACCGCGTGCTCGACCTCGCTGGTGGCGGTCTGCCAGGCGGTGAGCAGCCTGCGCCGTGGCGAGTGCGACCTGGCCCTGGCCGGGGGCGCCTCGATCACGGTGCCCACCAACAGCGGCCACCTGCACCAGGAGGGCACCATGCTCTCCGCCGACGGCCACACGCGGAGCTTCGGCGCGAGCGCGAGCGGCACGACCTTCAGCGACGGCGTGGCGATGGTGGCGCTCCGGCGGCTGTCCGACGCGCTCGCCGACGGCGACCGCGTGTACGCGGTGATCCGCGGTGCCGCGGTCAACAACGACGGCGGTCAGCGGGCGAGCTTCACCGCGCCCAGCGTCCGCGGCCAGGCGGCGGTGATCGCCCGCGCCCATGCCGACGCCGGGGTCGATCCGCGCAGCATCTCCTATGTCGAGGCGCACGGCACCGCCACGCCGCTCGGCGACCCCATCGAGGTGGAGGCGCTGAGCCAGGCCTTCCGCCTGGGGACGGCGGACCGCGGCTTCTGCGCCCTGGGGTCGGTGAAGAGCAACCTCGGGCATCTGACCATCGCCGCCGGTGCCGCCGGGCTGATCAAGACGGCCCTCGCGCTCCACCACGGGCGCATCCCGGCCACGCTCCACTGCGATGACCCGAACCCGGGCATCGACTTCGCGGCGAGCCCGTTCCGGGTGGCCTCCCGGGGCCTCGACTGGCCCCGGAGCGCCACCCCGCGGCGAGCCGGGGTCAGCTCCTTCGGCCTCGGCGGCACCAATGCCCACGTCGTGCTCGAGGAGGCGCCACCCCCGGCGGCGGCCCCCGAGCCGGCCGGCGCCCACCAGCTGCTGCCGGTCTCCGCGCGCAGCGCCGAGGCGCTGGAGGCGGCGACGGAGCGCCTCGCCGCCCACCTGCGGGAGCGACCCGAGCTGCCCCTCGCGGATGTCGCCTTCACCCTCCAGACCGGGCGGCGGGGTTTCGCCCACCGCCGGGTGGTGGTCTGCGGGTCGAGCGTGGAGGCGGCCGAGCTGCTCGGTGCGGCCGGCTCCCGCCCGCTGCCCACGCACCGGCTGGCCACGGCGCCGCCCCCGGTGGCGCTGATGTTCCCGGGGCAGGGCTCCCAGCACCCGGGCATGGGCCGGGAGCTGCATCGCACCGAGCCGGTGTTCCGCGCCGAGCTCGACCGCTGCGCGGAGGTGCTGCGCCCCCACATCGGCGGTGACCTGCGCGACCTGCTCCTCTCCGACGGCGAGGCGGCGGCCCAGGCGATGGGCCGGACCGCGCTGGCCCAGCCGGCGATCTTCAGCGTCGAGTACGCCCTCGCCGTGCTCTGGCAGCACCGGGGTCTGCGCCCCGACGCGATGATCGGTCACAGCGTGGGCGAGTTCGTCTGCGCGGTGCTCGCGGGGGTGATCTCGCTCCAGGACGCGCTGTGGCTGGTGGCGTCGCGGGGCCGGCTGATGCAGGAGCTCCCCGCCGGATCCATGCTCGCGGTGGGGGCCGCGGCCGCGGCGCTGGAGGAGCGGCTGCGCGCGCATCCGGCGGTGGGCATCGCCGCCGAGAACGCCCCCGCCTCCTGCGTCGTCTCCGGGCCGGTGGACTCCGTCGAGCGGCTGCGGGCCGAGCTGGAGGCGGAGGGCACCGTCTGCCGTCCGCTGCGCACCTCGCACGCCTTCCACTCCGCGATGATGGATCCCGCGGTCGAGCCCTTCGCCGAGCTGGTCGGGAGGGTCGCGCTGCGGGCGCCCCGGTCGCGCTTCGTCTCCAGCGTGACCGGCACCTGGATCACCGCGGAGCAGGCCACGGATCCCGGCTACTGGGCCCGCCACATGCGCGAGCCGGTGCGCTTCGCCCAGGGGGTGCGGACGCTGTGGGCAGACGACGGGCGCCTGCTGCTCGAGGTGGGGCCGGGGTCGACCCTCGCCGGCCTTGCGCGGCGGCAGCTGCGTGACCCGGCGGCGCAGAGCGTGGTGGCGTCGCTCGGCGACGCCGCCGCCGGGGAGGCGCCGGCGCTGCTCGGTGCCGCCGGCCAGCTCTGGCTGCGCGGGGTCGCGCTGGACTGGCACGCGCTCCACGGTCGCTCCCGCGGACGGGTGTCGCTGCCCGCGTATCCGTTCGAGCGGCACAGCTTCTGGATCCATCCGGCGGCGGCCGCCGGTGCGCCCCCGCTCGTGGTGGCCGCGCCCGCGGCCGCCACCGAGGCTCCCCCGCAGGCCGGCCGCACCGACGAGGCCGCCATGGTCCTCACGCTGCCGGGCACGGCGCGGATCGACGCCCTGCGGGAGCTCGTCGAGTCGGTGACCGGGCTCGAGCTCGCCGGCTTCGACAGCGAGCAGACCTTCCTGGAGCTGGGCCTGGACTCGCTGTCGCTCACCCAGGTCGCGCTGCAGCTGCGGCGGCGTTTCGGCGTCCGCCTGAGCTTCCGCCAGCTCATGGAGAACCATCCCAGCCTGGCGGCCCTGGCCCGGCACCTCGACACCGAGGCGCCGTCCGAGGCACCCCCGGCCGGGGGCGATCCGCCGCCGGCGGCGGAACCGGTGGCGGCGGCGGCGGAGCCGGTGGCGCCGGCCGCCCCGAGGCCGTCGAACGGCCTGGTGGCATACGACCCGGAGAGGCCCTTCGGCGCCATCGCCCGCATCCACGGCTCGTCTGCCGAGCTGACCCCGCTGCAGCGGGCCCGTCTCGACGCCCTGGTCCGCCGCTACACGGCGCGCACCCGGACCTCGAAGCGCCTCGCCGAGGAGCACCGCGCCCACCTGGCGGACCCGCGCACCGTCAGCGGCTTCCGTCCCGCTCTCAAGGAGCTGGTGTACCAGATCACGGTCGAGCGCTCGTCGGGCTCGCGGCTGTGGGACGTCGACGGCAACGAGTACGTCGACGTGCTCAACGGGTTCGGCGCCAGCCTGCTCGGCTGGCAGCCGCCGTTCGTCACCGACGCGGTGAGCGCCCAGCTCGCCCGCGGCTACGAGATCGGCCCCATGCACCCCCTCGCCGGCGAGGTCGCCAGCCTGGTGTGCGAGCTGACCGGCTTCGAGCGGGCGGGATTCTGCAACACCGGCTCCGAGGCGGTGCTCGGCGCGCTGCGCATCGCGCGCACGGTCACCGGGCGCTCGCTCGTCGCCATCTTCTCCGGCTCGTACCACGGCATCTTCGACGAGGTGGTGGTTCGCGGCACCAGGCGGCACCGGGCGGTGCCGGCGGCCCCCGGCATCCTGCCGTCGGCCGCCGAGAACATCCTGGTGCTCGAGTACGGCGCGCCCGAGTCGCTGGAGATCCTCCGGTCGCGGGCGTCCGAGCTGGCGGCGGTGGTGGTGGAGCCGGTGCAGAGCCGGCGCCCGGAGCTCCAGCCACGCGACTTCCTCCACGACCTGCGGCGGCTCACCCGGGAGGCCGGGATCGCCTACGTCTTCGACGAGATGGTGACCGGGTTCCGCACCGCGCCCGGCGGCGCCCAGGAGCACTTCGGGGTGCGGGGCGACATCGCCACCTACGGCAAGGCGGTGGGCGGCGGCTTCCCCATCGGCATCATCGCCGGGAGGCCGGAGTGGATGGACGCGCTCGACGGAGGCCACTGGCAGTACGGCGACGGGTCCACGCCGACGGTGGGGGTCACCTATTTCGCCGGCACCTTCGTCCGCCATCCGCTCGCCCTGGCCGCCGCCCGCGCCGTGCTGGAGCACCTGCGACGCGAGGGGCCCGCGCTGCAGCGGCGGCTCAACCAGGCCACCGCGGAGTTCGCCGGCGCCCTCAACGCCCACCTGCGGCAGACGGGGGCGCCGATCGAGATCCGGCACTTCGGCTCGCTCTGGAGGACGGCCTTCCTCGCCGACCACCCCTACGGCGACCTGCTCTTCACGCTGCTGCGCGACCGCGGCGTCCATCTCCTCGACGGGTTCCCGTGCTTCTTCACCACCGCGCACTCCGCCGCCGACATCGAGCTGGTGGCGGCGGCATACCGGGAGAGCGTCGCCGAGATGCAGGAGTCGGGCTTCCTCCCGCGGCGCTCGCGCCCGGCGGCGCAGCTCGATGCCCGGCGCCCGCCGGTCCCCGGCGCGCGCCTGGGCCGGGACGCCGGCGGTGTTGCGGCCTGGTTCGTCCCCAACCCCGAGGAGCCGGGCAGGTACGTCGCGCTCCGGTCCGCGGGCTGACAGCGCGGTGCAGCCACTGTTCTTCGGAAGCACGGCGACGCGCCTCTACGGAGTGCACCACCCTCCCCAGTCGCCCCTCCGCCGGGACGTCGGGGTGCTCCTCTGCCCGCCTGCGGTCCAGGAGTACAACCGCACCCACTGGGCATTCCGCAAGCTCGCCTCCCTGCTCGCCCGGGAGGGGTTCCACGTGCTCCGCTTCGACTACTTCGGCAGCGGCGACTCCGCCGGCGAGCCCGAGCAGGCCAGCGTCGAGAGATGGTGCGCCGACATCCGCGAGGCGGTGTGCGAGCTGCAGGAGCTGGCCGAGACCAGGCGGGTCTCCGTGGTCGGCTTCCGGCTGGGGGCCGCGCTCGCGGCGATGGCGACGCGCGGAGGGCCGGCGGTGCGGGACCTGGTCCTGTGGGAGCCGGCGGTCAGCGGCCGCCTCCATGTCCGCGAGCTGCGCGAGATCCAGCGGGCGAAGCTCCGCCTGACCACCAACCCGGCGCGGACCGGGTCCGGAGAGCTGCTCGGGTACGCCTTCCCCAGCGTGCTCTGCGCCGGCATCGAGCGGATCGACGTCGACCAGCTCGCCGGCTGTGACGCGGAGCGCATCCTGCTCTTCGCCACCGAGCGGCGCACCGAGCATCTCGCGCTGTGCGCGCGACTCCGTGAGCGGGGGGGCGTTGCGGTCCGGCATGAGACCGTCCGCGAGGACGCGTCCGACCGGCTCGACGGCGTGCTGCTCTCCACCCGCGTCCAGCAGGCCATCGCCGCCGCGCTCGCCGAGACCGGCCGGTGAGCGAGCGCGCCTGCACCTTCGGGTCACAGGGCGGCCTGGTCGGGATCCTCTGCGAGCCCCACGGGGGAAGCGCGCCCAGCCTGCCCGGCGTCCTCCTCCTCAATGCCGGGCTCGACCACCACGTCGGGCCCAACCGGCTGAACGTCGACCTGGCCAGGCACCTCGCCGGCCTGGGGTTCACCAGCCTTCGCTTCGACCTCTCCGGGTTGGGCGACAGCGAGCCGCGCCGGGACCAGCGGTCGGACGAGGAGCGGGCCGTCGCCGACGTCGCCGAGGCGATGGACTTCCTCGGCGAGCTGCGCGGGGTCTCCGGGTTCGTCGTCATCGCCCTGTGCTCGGGGGTCGACCCGGCCCATGCGGTGGCGGTGCGTGACCCGCGAGTGCGCGGGGCGGTCTTCCTGAACGGCTACGAGTATCCGACGGTGCGCACGCTGCGCCGCCACCGCCTGCTCCGGGCGCGTCGCGTGCTCGTCCCCGCCGGCTACGCCCGCGTGCTCCGGCGGTGGCTTCACCGCGGCGGCCGGCCCGAGGTGGGCCGGAGCGCGATCTTCGTGCGCTCCTACCCTGCGGTGGCCCAGTTCCGGGGGGACCTGACGGCCATGCTGGCCCGGGGGACGGAGCTCCTCTTCCTCTACACCCGCCACCACTACGACGTCGTCCGCATCGGCCAGTTCGCCGACATGATCGGCGAGCCACGGGTCCCTCGCGGGATCGAGGTCGAGTACTGGCCGGGGCTCGATCACGTCCTCACCCCGGTCGCGGAGCGCAGGCGGGCGGTCGCCGGCATCGGAGCGTGGGCGCTCGCCCGCTTCGGCGGCGAGACGGCCGCGGACGGCGTCGCCAGGCCGGTGGGGTGAGCGAACCCCTGGCGCTCCACCGCGTCGCCGGCATCGACGTCTGGTGCATCGACCTCGACGCCGGGCATCCCGGCCTGGAGACCGCGACCCGGGTCCTGTCGACCGACGAGCGTGACCGGGCCGAGCGCCTGCGGGCACCGCTGGCGCGCCGCCGCTTCGTGGTGCGCCACCTCGCGCTGCGCGTCATCCTCGCCGGGTACGGCCGCGCCGATCCCGCGCGGCTCACCTACCGGGCCGGCCCGAACGGGAAGCCCGCGATCGACGCCGGACCGCGCTTCAGCCTCTCCCACTCCGGCGGGCTCGCGCTGTGCGCGGTCACCGCCGATCGCGAGGTGGGGATCGACGTCGAGCGGCTGAGGGCGGTGCCCGAGGCCGACGACATCGTCGAGCGGCTGTTCAGCGCACCGGAGCGGCGCCACTACCGTCTCCTGAAGGAGCGGGCGCCCGGGCACGCCTTCCTGCGGCTCTGGACCCGCAAGGAAGCCGTGCTCAAGGCGGAGGGGGTGGGCTTCTCCGACGAGGAGGCGGTCCGCAGGCCGCACGACCGCGGCCGGTGGGCGATCCACGACCTCGACGGCATCGATGGCCACCTCGGCGCCGTCGCCGTCGCCCGCACGGCCGGGCCGGGGTGATGCGGGCGGGCCGGGCGTCGGTGGCGGCGCCCCCCCTCGACGCTCTGCGCGGCCGGGTGGCGTCCATCCTCGCCCGCGACGGCGTCCCCGGAGCCGGCCTCGTGCTCGCCTCCACCTCGGGGGTCATCTGGGCGGGCGGCGTGGGGGTGGCGGATCGCGGCACCGGGCGCCGCCCCGTCACCGCGGACACCGTCTTCCGCCTCGGGTCGGTGACCAAGAGCCTGATCGCGCTCGCGGTGATGCAGCTGGTCGAGGGCGGGCGGCTCTCGCTCGACGACCCGCTGCGCCGCCTGGCTCCCGAGGTGAGCTTCGAGAACCCGTGGGAGTCGACCGACCCGGTTCGCCTCGCCCACCTGCTCGAGCACACCGCCGGCTTCGAGTTCCTGCGCTACAACGAGGACGTCGACGGCGGTGCCCAGCCGCGCTCGCTGCTGGCGGCGCTGGCCGTCAACCCCCGCTCGCGGCGCTCGCGCTGGCGGCCGGGCACCCGCATGTCGTACAGCAACGAGGGCTACCTCGCCGCCGGGTACGTCCTGGAGAAGGTCACCGGCAGGAGCGTCGACGACGTCGTCCGTGACCGGATCCTGGCTCCGCTGGGGATGCGGACGGCGGCGTTGCGCCGCACTCCGGAGACCGAGGCCGACCGCGCCCGGGGATACCGCGGAGGAGCCGAGACGCCGTACCTGGACGACATGATCCGTCCCGCCGCCAACCTCCTCGCCTCGCCGGCCGACATGGGGCGCTACCTGCTGCTCTGGCTGCGACGCGGCGAGGTCGACGGCCACCGCCTGCTGTCCGCGGAGGGGATCGCCCGCATGGAGACGCGGCGCACCCTTCCCTACGCCGGGCCGGCCCAGCAGTACGGCCTGGGCAACCAGACCGAGCAGTACGGCGGGCACGTGGCCCACGGCCACTCCGGCTACACCCACGGCTTCGTGGCGTCGTTTCGATACCTCCCGCGCGAGCGGGTCGGCTGGGCGGTGATGCTCAACAGCTCGGACGGGGGTGGCGCGCTCCACGACATCGAGAGGGAGCTGCTCGACCTCCTGACGCGGGGCCGGCGACCGGCCGCACCGGTCTCCGCCGCGGCCCCGTCCGGCGGGCTCGACCGGCTCGCCGGCGTCTACCGGAACACGACCCCGCTCCACGCTCTCACGGCGCCGCTGACCGAGCTCTTCGACGACGCCCGCTTCCGGCTCCGCCAGGGTGCCCTGTGGGAGCGGTCGACGGCCTCCCGGGGCGCTCGCAGCCTCCTGCAGCGCGGGTCGTGGCGCCGGCTCACGGCGGTCGGCGAGGGCGGGTTCCGGAGGGAGGACGAGGCCATCTCCAGCCTCCACTTCGCCCGCACCGAGCAGGGCCGGTGGGTTCTCGTCACACCCGACGGATACCGTGAGCGCACCCCCGGCTGGCGGGTGGTGGCGAGGCGCGGGCTGGTCCTCGCCGGCGCTCTCTGCCTGCTGAGCGCCGCCGTCCCCGCGGGCGTCTGGCTGCTGTGCCGGGTGCGCCGCGGCGGGCGTGGCGATCACGGCTGGGTGCGAGTGCTGCCCGCCGTGGCCGGTGGCGCCACCATCTCCGTGTACGCGCTGGTGGTGCGAGCGCCGCAGCCGCTCGGCGAGGTCAACCGCACCACGGTGGCGATCCTCCTGCTGTCGCTCGCCTCTCCCGCGCTGTACGCGGCCGCCCTCGGGCAGACCCTGCGGCTGCCCACCGTCGAGGTGGGGCTGCCGGCGAAGGCTCACCTCTCCGCGGTGACGTCCACCGGCGTCGGGCTGGCCGCGCTCGCCGCCCGCTACGGCTGGATCGGGCTGCGCACCTGGTCCTGGTGAGCCGGCGGCGCGGCGACCTCCTCCTCGCCGGCGTCCAGGCAGTGCAGCGGTCCGCAGGGATAGACCGCGACCCGCAGCCGCGTCCTGCCGGGGTGGTCCTCCACGATCCGTGCCAGCACGCCCTCCCACGAGTCGACCAGCTCCATGCCGGGGATGGCGGCGGGCAGCGGGCCCGCCAGGCCGCCGGGAGCGTGCAGCAGCACGGGGCGGCGCGGGCTGGCGTGGATCTCTCCCGCGTGGCCCTGGACGGGCCGGGCGGCTGGGGCGGGGCGTGGCTCCCGCCGCACCAGCCGCGCGCCGCGGCGGACCACCTTGCCGGGCACCGCCGCGGGCCTCACCACGGAGAGCTTCCGCGCCATGTGCCGCTGCCTCTCGAAGCGCGGACCGTTGAGGAAGGGGAAGAGGGCGTGGTGGCCGAGTCCCTCGGGGCAGGCCGCGACGAGGACCCGTGATGCCGCCGGCGCGGCGTGCGCCAGCGCCGCCAGCGCCTTGCTCCGGGCGAAGGTGAGGGACACGTCCATCGGATAGGCGTTGGCCAGCACCACGTCCGCGTCGCCGGGCGCGGGGGCGCGGTATCGCGTCCGCGAGAACTCGACGGCCTCCCGGTAGAAGCGGAGGTGGTCACCGGCGACGATCCGCACCGGCCGCCGGTCGGCGTCGACGTGCATGGTGATCAGCGTGCGCAGCCCGATCAGGGCGGACATCTCGTCGAGGTCGCGGCGGAAGTCGTTGTCGATGCTGAGGCTGCCGGCCATGCTGGGATGGCCGTAGTGGAGGCTGACGATGGAGCGGCGGCCGAGCGCTCCGAGCACCAGCTTGGAGCCCCCGCCGAACCCGACCGAGTGCTGCGGATAGACGCCGCCGACGCCGATCAGGAGATCGCTCTGCGCGACCTCGCGGTCGACCAGCACCGGCGAGCCGTACGAGGTGCGGCCCAGCAGCACGCTGTTCCTGCGCGCGTCGTGGCTGATCAGCCGGCAGCCCGCGGCGGCCTCGCGACCGACCTTGCGGGCCACCGCCGCGAGCGGGGCGGGTCCGTGCGCGCCCGTGCCCAGCAGGATCCGCACCGCCGATGCCGGGATGCCGGCGTCGTCGAGGTGACGCAGCACGATGGGCATCACCAGGTCGGCGGGCGTGGGCCGGGTGAGGTCGTCGACGATGATCAGCGGCCGCCGCCGGCCGGCGGCGAGCTCGCGGATCGGCGCCTGGCCGACCGGGTGCTCGAGCGCGCGCACCAGGTCGTCGTGGGCCAGCGGCGGCGGGGTGCTCGGCAGGTGGGCCTCGACCATCCACCCCGGGGGATGGGGAAGCTCGAGCAGCGCATCGCCGTACCAGGCGGCCACACGCAGCCGGATGGCGGCGGAGGCGTCGGTGGGGGTCAGGACCGGTCCCTCCGGGCGAGGACGAGGTGCTGGCTGCCCGTGGAGCGAAGCAGCGGAGCGCGTCCGTCCGCACGCCGCTGCAGGCCCCGGTGCAGGCGCAGCCCGGCCTGCTCCGACAGCACCC
>JAQBPH010000159.1:0-7043 GCA_028287625.1 Chloroflexota bacterium
GCCACAGCGCTCACCCCGTCTTCGTCAGCTCAGGCCCGAACCGCCTGAACGTTGATGTCGACCTCGATCCAGGTCCCCTGGGGTGGACGGACCGTCACCCCGCTCTGGTGAGTATCGAGCTGCGCCATGTCTGGTCTCCTGCCTTCTGACCGCGTCAGCCCTGCTGCTGCCGACCCGCAGCGACCGGGGTCTCCTCGAGTCCCTGCGCCTCCGTCGCGGCGCCGCTGCCGTTGCCGCTCGGGGCGGACGCCGTGCTCCCGCTCTCGACCGGGGTCTCCTCCAGGCCCATCGCCGACGTGTCCTCACCGGGCTGCACCTCGATCCGGCGCGGCTGCGGACGCTGTGCCAGCGGCACGATCACGGTGAGCACGCCGTTGTCGAAGGTGGCCCGCGCCTCCTCGCTGTTCACCTCGCTGCCGAGCAGGATCTGCCGGTACAGCCGGCCGACGAAGCGCTCCTGGCGCAGGAGGTTGCGGTCCTTCCTGTCGCGCTGCTCCTCGTGCCGCGCATCGATGGTGAGCACGCCCTGGTCGACGGTGACGTTCACCTCCTCCGGCTTGAAGCCGGGGACCGAGGCGCGGATGACGAGCGCGTCGTCAGTGCGCTCGATGTCGATGGGCAGAAACGCCTGCATCTCGGCGCCACCGCTGCCGCCACGCCCCATGCGCGCCGGGGTGAGGCCCTCGGCCAGCTCGGTGAAGAGCCGGTCCATCTCCGAGTGCAGGTTCATCAGCTCCGATCCGGGATTCCAGCGGATCACGGCCATGGTGTCACCTCCAGAAGAACCGAAATGTGTATGCCCTGTGCCTGTTCCTGTTCCTATGCCTCGACCACCTCGGCGTCGATGATCTCCTCCTCCTGCGGGGCGCGCTCCCCGGCGCGACGCCGCAGCACCAGCTCGCCGTTCTCGACGTCGACCACGATGGTGTCGCCCTCGCGGAAGCGTCCCTCGAGGATGCCCACCGCCACCGGGTCCTGGATGCGCCGCTGCAGCACCCGCTTGAGCGGCCGGGCGCCGTAGACGGGGTCGTACCCCTCCTCGGCGAGCAGGTCGGTGGCCGCGTCGCTGACCTCGAGGTCCATGCTCCGGGCCGCCAGCCGCTCGCGCAGCGCGCGCAGCTGGATCTCCACGATGCGGCGGATCTGGGGACGCTCCAGCCGGTTGAAGATGATGATCTCGTCGATCCGGTTGAGGAACTCGGGACGGAAGCGATCGCGGACCTCGGCGAGCACGCGCTCGCGCAGCTCCTCGTCGTCGGGACGGAGGCTCATCGCGGCGATGATCTCGGAGCCGACGTTGCTGGTCATGATCATCAGCGTGTTGCGGAAGTCCACGGTGCGGCCCTGTCCGTCGGTGAGGCGGCCGTCGTCGAGAACCTGCAGCAGCACGTTGAACACGTCGGGATGCGCCTTCTCGATCTCGTCGAGCAGGATCACCGAGTAGGGACGCCGGCGCACCGCCTCGGTGAGCTGTCCGCCCTCGTCGTAGCCGACGTATCCGGGCGGCGCGCCGATGAGCCGGGCCACGGAGTGCTTCTCCATGTACTCGCTCATGTCCACGCGGATCATCGCCCGCTCGTCGTCGAAGAGATAATCGGCCAGGGCGCGCGCCAGCTCGGTCTTGCCGACGCCGGTGGGGCCGAGGAACATGAAGGAGCCCATCGGCCGGTTGGGGTCGGAGAGCCCGGCGCGGGCACGGCGGATGGCGCTGGCCACCGCGGCCACCGCGTGCTCCTGGCCGACCACGCGCTCGTGCAGCCGCTCCTCGATGTGGAGCAGCTTCTGCATCTCGGTCTCCAGCAGCTTGCTGAGGGGAACGCCGGTCCAGTTCGACACCACCTCGGCGACGTCCTCCTCGTCGACCTCCTCCTTGAGCAGCGGGCGGTCACCCTGGATCTCCCGCAGCCGCGCCTCCTCGGCCTCGAGGGCGCGCTGCAGCTCGCCGAGCTGCCCGTAGCGGAGCTCGGCGGCGCGCCCGAAGTCGGCCATGCGCTCGGCGCGCTCGGCCTCGCCCCGCACCTGCTCGATCCGCTCCTTGATCTCCCGAACCGCCTCGATGGCGCTCTTCTCCAGCTGCCAGCGCTCGCGCATCGCGGTCGCCTGCTCCTGGAGGTCGGCGAGCTCGCGCTCCAATGCCCTGAGCCGCTCCTTCGAGGCGGTGTCGCTCTCCTTGCGCAGCGCCTGGCGCTCGATCTCCAGCTGGCGGATCTGGCGCTCGAGCACGTCGAGCTCGGTGGGCAGCGAGTCGATCTCGATGCGCAGCTTCGAGGCGGCCTCGTCGATGAGGTCGATCGCCTTGTCGGGGAGGAATCGATCGGCGATGTACCGGTGGCTCATCACCGCGGCGGCGACGATCGCGGAGTCGGTGATGCGCACCCCGTGGTGCACCTCGTACCGCTCCTTGAGGCCGCGCAGGATGCTGATGGTGTCCTCGACCGAGGGCTCCGGCACCATCACCGGCTGGAATCGGCGCTCCAGCGCGGGGTCCTTCTCGATGTGCTTGCGGTACTCGTCGAGGGTGGTGCCGCCGATGCAGCGCAGCTCGCCGCGGGCGAGCGCGGGCTTGAGCATGTTGCCCGCGACCATCGCGCCCTCGGCGGCGCCGGCGCCGACCACGGTGTGCAGCTCGTCGATGAAGAGGATGATCTCGCCGTTGCTCGAGGTCACCTCCTTGAGCACCGCCTTGAGACGGTCCTCGAACTCGCCGCGGTACTTGGTGCCGGCGACCATCGCGCCGAGGTCGAGGGCGATGACCCGCTTGTCCTTGAGCCCCTCGGGGACGTCGCCGTTGACGATGCGCTCGGCGAGTCCCTCGACGATGGCGGTCTTGCCGACGCCGGGCTCGCCGATGAGCACCGGGTTGTTCTTGGTGCGCCGGGAGAGCACCTGCATCACCCGCCGGATCTCCTGGTCGCGGCCGATGACCGGGTCGAGCTTGCCGGTGCGGGCGCGCTCGGTGAGGTCCTGCCCGTACTTGGCAAGCGCCTCGTATTTCGCCTCGGGGTTGGCGTCGGTGACCCGCTGGCCGCCGCGGACCGCCTCGAGCACGGCGTAGATGCGCTCGCGGGTGACCCCGGCCTGCTGGAGCATGCGTGCCGCCTCGCCCTGCTGCTGGCCGGCGAGAGCGAGCAGCAGGTGCTCGGTGGAGACGTACTCGTCCTTCAGACGGTTCATCTCGTCGAAGGCCGCCATCAGCACCGCGCGCAGCGACTGGCCGATGCCGGGCTCGCCGCCCCCGTACTGCTTCGGCCGCGACTCGAGCGACGCGCGCAGCCGTGCCGAGATGGTCTCCGGCTGCGCTTCGAGGCGCCGCAGCAGGGTGGGCACCAGACCCTCGGGCTGCTCCAGCAGCGCGAGCAGAAGATGCTCCGGCTCGACCATGGCGTGCTGCAGGGT
The DNA here is from genome assembly GCA_028287625.1 of Chloroflexota bacterium. Lineage (GTDB taxonomy): Bacteria > Chloroflexota > Dormibacteria > Aeolococcales > Aeolococcaceae > CF-96. The sequence goes on from JAQBPH010000159.1 coordinate 3,397, forward strand.
CTGCGCCGCCTGCTGGGCCGCCTGAAGGGCCTCCTGCGATCGCTCGGTGAACCGGTCGAGCCGCATGTCTGTCACCTCCTGTCCTGCCCGGCCTCTACCCGCCGTGACCGGCCACGAAACCAGGTGCCGAAGAGTTTCGCGCGCCGGTCCCGGGGGTACTCCGACACCGGAGAGATCACATGGCGACGACGTACAAGGACTACTACTCCACCCTGGGGGTCTCGAAGACCGCGACCCCGAAGGAGATCAAGGCCGCCTACCGAAAGCTCGCCCGCAAGCACCACCCCGACGTCAATCCCGGGGACTCGGCTGCGGAGACGCGCTTCAAGGAGATCAACGAGGCCAACGAGGTCCTCGGCGACCCGGAGAAGCGGACGAAGTACGACACCTATGGCGAGCGCTGGGAGGAGATCGACGCCTGGGAGAAGGCCGGACGCCCGGGAGCGCAGCCCGGTTCCAGCCCCTTCGGACCGCGGGGCTCCGGACAGCCGGGCCGCGGCCAGGGCGAGCCGCAGTTCGAGTACCGCTCGATGTCGCAGGAGGACCTCGAGGACCTCTTCGGCGACAGCGAGCCGTTCTCCGACTTCTTCAACGGCATGTTCCGCGGACGCGGGGCCGCGGGTGCGGGCGCGCCCGGAGGCGGACGGGGAACCACCCGCACGCCCCGGCCGCGGCGCGGGTCCGACCTCGAGGCGGAGATCGACATCTCCCTCGAGGAGGCCTACAGCGGTACCACCCGCACCCTGGAGATCGCCGGCGAGACCGGCACCCGCCGGGTGCAGATCCGCATCCCCGCGGGCATCACCGACGGCGCCCGGGTGCGCGCCGCCGGTCAGGGTGGCGCGGGCGCGCAGGGCGGCGAGGCGGGTGACATCTTCGTGCGCGTGCACGTGCTCCCCCACCCCGTCTTCCGGCGTGAGGGCGACACCCTCCACACCCGCGTCGAGGTGCCGCTGGACGTCGCCCTGCTGGGCGGCGAGGTCGAGGTGCCCACGCTCAGAGGAACGAAGGTCAGGCTGCGCATCCCCCCGGGCACCCAGAACGGTGCGAAGCTGCGGCTGAGGGGCCTGGGGATGCCGCACCTGAAGGGCGGCGGCAGTGGCGACCTCATCGCCGAGGTGGACGTGAGACTGCCGGTGCCGGTGCCACCGGAGGCGCGGGCTCTCGCCGAGGCGTTGCGGGAGAGCCGGGAGGGAAGCCATGCTGGCCGGTGACGGACGGCGGCCGCGCGCAGTGCCACGCCGCGAGCTGCAGACCTACGCGGCCGCCGGGCTGCTCCTGCTCGGCGAGGGCGGGCCCAGCGAGGCCGACCTGCGCCGGGTGCGCCGGATCCGGCGGTTGCGGCGCGACCTCGGGCTCTCCTACGAGGCCATCGAGATCGTGCTGCGGCTGGTCGACCGGCTGGAGGCGGCGGAGCAGCGGCCCCGCAGCGAGCCGCGCCCCGCGGTGCGCATCACCGTCGTCGGGCGCTGAGCCGCCTGGCCCCCGTCAGGAGGGCCGGCGGCTCACCCGCACCTGGGAGGGGCGCAGCACCCGGTCGTGGAGCCGGTAGCCGCGGCGCAGCTCGCCGGTGACGGTGTCGTCCTCGAGCTCCTCGTTCGGCTCGGTCAGGACGGCCTCGTGGTGGGCGGGGTCGAAGCGCTGCCCGACCGCGTCGACGGCGCGCACCCCGTGGGCGGCGAGGACCTCCTCGAACTGGCGGATCACCTGCCGCAGCCCCTCGGTGAGCGGGTCCTCCTCGGACGCCGCCTCCAGGGCACGCCGCAGGTTGTCGAGGACGGGGAGCAGGCTGCGGCTCAGCGGCTCGCCGCCGAAGCGCATCAGCTCGGCGCGCTCCCGCTCCGCACGCCGCCTCACGTTCTGCAGGTCGGCGGCGAGCCGGGTGTAGCGGCCCTCCCAGTCCTCGCCGCGCTGCGCGCCGTCGTCGGCCTCGGGCGGCGGCTCGACGGCCGCGACCGGCGGCTCGTGCGGATGCGTTGCCATGCGTCACCTCCGGGAAAGGGACGGGCGGCGGGGAGGGGTCCCGCCGCCCTGGAGAGGGAGGGGTACTGAGGAGTCGAGGTGTGCGCTCACACCTCCTTGAACTCGGCGTCGACGACGTCGTCGGCCGAGCCGGCGCCCTGGCCGGCGCCGGGGCTGGCCGAGCCGTTGCCCGACCCGCCGCCGCCGGGGGGCGCGCCCGCGTACACCGCCTCGCCGATCCGCGACATGCTCGCCTGGAGCTCCTCCGCGGCACGGCGCATGGCGTTGGCGTCGTTGCTGTTGAGCGCGTCGCGCACCGCCCGCACCTTGCGCTCGATGTCGGAGCGCACCTCGGCGGGCACCCGGTCTCCGGCGTCAGTGAGCGCCTTCTCCGCCTGGTAGGCGAGCTGGTCGGCGAGGTTCCGCGCCTCCGCCATCTCGGCGCGCCGCCGGTCCTCGGCGGCGTTGGCGGCCGCCTCCTTCACCATGCGGTCGACCTCGCCCTTGTCGAGGGTGGTCGAGCCGGTGATGGTGACCCGGTTCTCCTTGCCGGTGCCGCGATCCTTGGCGCTCACGTTGAGGATGCCGTTGGCGTCGATGTCGAAGGTGACGTCGATCTGCGGCGTGCCCCGGGGAGCCGGCGGGATGCCGTCGAGCCGGAAGGTGCCGAGGGTGCGGTTGTCGCGCGCCATCGGCCGCTCGCCCTGGAGGACGACGACCTCGACGCTGGGCTGGCTGTCGGCCGCGGTCGAGAAGACCTGCGACTTCGACGTGGGGATGGTGGTGTTGCGCTCGATCAGCCGGGTGTTCACCTCGCCCTCGGTCATGAGGCCGAGGCTCAGGGGGGTGACGTCGAGGAGCAGCACGTCCTTCACCTCACCGGTGAGCACGCCCGCCTGGATGGCGGCGCCGATGGCCACCACCTCGTCGGGGTTCACGCCCCGGTGCGGCTCCTTGCCGGTCAGCTCCTTGACCAGGTTCTGGATCACCGGCATCCGGGTGGCGCCGCCGACGAGGATGACCTCGTCGAGGTCCTTCGCGGTGAGACCCGCGTCCTTGAGGGCGTCCTGGAACGGCTTCCGGGTGCGCTCGGTGAGGTCCTCGGTGAGCTGCTCGAACTTGGAGCGGGTCAGCGTGTACTGGAGGTGCTTGGGACCGTGGGCGTCGGCGGTGATGAAGGGGAGGTTGATCTCCGTCTCCATCCGCTGCGAGAGCTCGACCTTCGCCTTCTCGGCGGCCTCGGTGAGCCGCTGCAGCGCCTGCCGGTCCTGGCGCAGGTCGATGCCGTTGTCCTTCTTGAACTGGTCGGCGAGCCAGTCGACGATGCGGCGGTCATAGTCGTCGCCGCCGAGATGGGTGTCGCCGTTGGTCGCCTTCACCTCGACCACACCCTCGCCGACCTCGAGCACGGAGACGTCGAAGGTCCCCCCGCCGAGGTCCCAGACCAGGATCCTCTCGTTCTCCTTCTTGTCGAGCCCGTAGGCGAGCTCCGCCGCGGTGGGCTCGTTGATGATCCGCACCACGTTGAGGCCGGCGATCTGCCCGGCGTTCTTGGTGGCCTGGCGCTGGGCGTCGTTGAAGTACGCGGGCACGGTGATCACCGCATCGGTGACCTTCTGCCCGAGGTAGGCCTCGGCATCGACCTTCAGCTTCTGCAGGATCATCGCCGAGATCTGCTCGGGGTG
>JAQBPH010000340.1:0-19503 GCA_028287625.1 Chloroflexota bacterium
CGCGCCGCCCAGCGCGGCGCCGATGCCGTCGCCGCCGGACGGCGACGGATCCGTGGTATCGGCTCGAGGCGGCGCCACGCCGAGCGCCGACCGGGCGCTGCCGAGCGGCCGCACCACCGAGCGGCGAAGCCGCTGCGCCACCTCGTCCAGGGCGGGCGGGGCGTCCACCCCCGGCTCATCGCCCGCCACGACCCGCTCGAGCCATCCGGCGAGTCGCTCCGCCGCGGTCTCCAGCTCGCTCAGCTCGTCCACGGCGGCAGCGTCCATGGTCACACCCCGATGACGCCGATCACGAGATCGGCGACCTTGCATCCGAGAACTGCCGCCGGCCGGTGATCACGGCGAGCCCCGACATGTCGGCTTTCAGAGCGTTGACGCACGTCCAGAGTACCTTCCCCTCAAGTGGCGGCAGGTCGCCTGGCGCGGAGTCTAGGGCACCGTAGGGACGGCGAGCACGGCAACGTCGGCGCCGGCCACAACCTGCTCATGCCCACCATCCCTCCCTGTCCGCGTGGCTGACCCGGTGCCGCGCAGCCTCGAGCCGATCGCCCATGGCGCACGCGAGCGAGCCCGCTCCAACGAATCCCAGGCGCATGCCGTTATGCGACACCCAGGGCAAGCGCGAGCTCGGACGCGCTCATCCCGGTGTTGTACGTCGGTGTGCCGGGCTCGACCCGCCGACCCTCAACGAGGGCACCGACCACGACGGGAGCGAATCCGGCGTCGCGCACCAGGGCCGCCGCGGTCGCAAGCGCCTCGGGGTCGTCCCCCGCCAGGGTGATCCCCAGACCGTCGCCGGGGCGATGGGCCTGCTCCTCGAGGGTTCGGAAGTAGACGGTGTTGAAGGTTTTCACGACGTGTGCACCGGCCAGGTGGGACGCCACCCACGCCGAGCAGCCCCCGGGGTGCGCGGTCGCCTCCGTCGCCACGGCGCCGTCACGCTCCGGATAGGGATTGGAAGCGTCGAGCACTACCTTGCCCGCGACGAATGGCGCGATGGACGGGCCGAGGCCCGGAACGGCGGCAAGAGGCACGGCCAGCAGCACGACGTCTCCGAACGCTGCGGCATCCTCGGCGGTGCCGGCGCTCGCGAGCGTCGGTGCCTCCTGGATGACGCCCTGCAACTCCTCTGGATGCCGCGTACCGAACCGGACCTGATGGCCGGCGCGAAGCCAGAGGCGCCCCACCGTGCCGCCGATCATTCCCGCGCCGACGATTCCGATTTTCACGGGCGCCATCCTACATGCCGGCCGCCCCGGCGTCGACCGTCGCCTGTCCGGTCGATGTCCCATGCACGTGCTCGGTGGAAATTGGAAGCTGATCCTCCTCTTTTTCCACCTCCTCGAAGCCCCGCGCCGGAATGGCCAAGCTGCTCCGTCTCGCCTCCGGCATCTGCAGTTGCTCTCTTTGTCGAAGTTACAGTTCTTGACGAGCCAGCTTTGAGACGAGGTACTCGGCGCGTGAGCCACAGATGTGGGAGCCGACGCACCTGGAGCGGTAAGTCCTGCAAAAACACGGTTCGGGATGACCGGAAGAGGTGGTGCCGGAAACATAGACTCCGTCTCTGCTGTTCAGGAAAGGCCACCTGTGCCGGCCCGTCACGAGCATCATCCTCTCCCTTCCCGGCCTCGAGGAGGGAGCTCGGACGAGCTCCCTCCTCGACTTGGTCGGGCTGAACCCGCTCTGCCTTAGGCCTTGTCGAGTGTGTCGGCGACCGTCCGCAAAAAAGCTGGGAGATTCGCAATGACCTGGCTGTGACGCACAGGGCTGAAGAGGCGCCCCACATACTGACGCACGTCCCGGTCGTCATGCGTCACATGCTTGGACGACGCGTCGAACCGCACCGGAGGCAAAGGCAGGAGGCGATCGACAGGACCAGCGCGCATCGCCCGCTTGACGGCCGCGGCACTGAGGGCCGCCGGACCGGGGGAGAGTGCGGGCTCCGGGCTCGGAGCCGAAGCCAGGCAGTACGTGGCACCGTCGCTGTTGATGTCATCATACTTGCTGTAGATCCGCTGCACCGTCCAGGTGTTGGACCCGACCGTGATGGTGTCGGACTCGCCGTTACAGATGTCGCCCAACTCGCCAGCATTGGGGTCGTACCAGGCGCTGAGCTCGGGATCGGTCACCATCTCGGCGAACTCGTGACTCGTGACCTGCGTGACGCGCTGTTCCTGAGTCTCTGAGAGATGGAGGGAGCAGGAGGGATCGCTCGGACACGACTCGGTGAGACACGCATCCGCGAGTGCCGGGATGACTGCGTAGTAGCAGGGGTTTCCTGCTGCGGTGGTGAAGAAATAATGGTAGCCGAAGGCAGTGTCCGACGTAGGCTCACACATCACGAGTCCCAGACCCGGGTCGTTTACGCCGGTGTTCTCGTCGAGGAAGATGACAATGATCTGGTCAGCAGGCTGGCTGGGTTCGGGTAACGCCCCCGCATTGATGCAGGACTGAACAATATTCTCGATGTCCGAGTTGGCCAGAGTGGCCGGGATGCTTCCCACGAATGACGCCTGCATGAACAAGCCAGTGCCGTAGAGACCATACTGCGTCAGGATGTTCATGAACTGGCTTTGTGCGATGTCTTGAAGAAACTGACTGAGCTGACCTGCTCGCTCGAGGTGTGCGGGATCCGTCCGCCATAGGTCTCCCCAGAAGCTCGCGTAGATCAGCGGGCACTTGACAACGGGGCCACCGTTGTACGTAAAGCCGGGGAATGCCGCGGCCGCAGGCGAGATACCTGGTACGACGGCCCCTCCTGGCGCTGCGCCATGAAGCACCGCCGTCTTGCGCTTGGGGCTGACTCCCCCGAATGCCACTCTCTTTGGGACTTCCACTGCCATAGCCGTACCTCCGCTCCAATCCGTTGGAGCATGCTGTGGTCGATACAGCGCTAGCCTCGCTCCTCTCCGAGCGGCTGTCACGGACCTACGTAACGCCTGGGGAGGTAATTATCCCTTCACACCGCGTCGCCGGTGTGCAAAAAGAATGCCGGTGCGCACCTCCCAGGCGGCCGATCTCGGCGAGCCGGTCACTTTCGGCGACACCCTCGGCGAGGAGAGCGGCGATGGCTTCCTCAAGCCGGGCGCTGGAGGCTACTCTCTTCTCCACGGCGTAGTCCTCCTCGGTCGTTTGCGAGACCTACCGCGAGACTACGCCGCTCCTTTTTCCAGCATCAACGGGACGTCACCAAGCGCCAAGGCGGCCGCACGCTTCATTCTCCGCATCGGCTGCCATTGGGCCTTGACCCTCCCGTGCTCGCACTCCACCGGGGTTTGGGTGTGGACCGCTCCCGGCACCAAGTCGCGGACGACCTTGGAGTAGGCGAGAGTACAGATCGACCCGCTTGCCAGCCAACCAGCTCGCATTAGTCATGCGTTTGGTGAGTCTTTCCTTAGAAGGCCGGTCCTAGCCATCATCTCTATCCGGAAAGCATGGAGCACTCCGACCAAGCGCTCCAGACTGTCGTCATCGCCGATCAAGTCTAAGTTCACTTCGGGTGGTAGCTCAACCTCAGTCATCTGCTCACCGGGTCTCACAGTCACCGCTCCGGGCGGCCCGTCCACAGGATGGACAACGAAACCTGAGATATTTCCCTTAGCATCGTGCACTGCTAGAACCTTCATGCTCCCTCCTCCTTTTGCAATCCCTAGGGACTAACCCCGCCCAACCAAACTGCGTAGTAGGCTGGGTCCGGCCCAACGTTGCGAACTGTGCAATTGATGAAACGGTCCCCGTTGGGACTGGCCTGGCTCCACACCCTCGTCACCTCCATGCTCCGGTCCGCACCTGCTAGGGCGATCGGATGAGCAGTTACGACGACAGCCTTGGCATACCAAGGCCAAGGGCCGATCCACCATTGCCGCTCGGAACCTGGAGACAGGGTGCTCGAGAGGTCGGCATAAGGTCCGTACAGAAAAGGCGTCGCCAACGTCGGCTCCTCTTATGGATTGTGTTCAAAGCTCCGGCACCGGTTGAAGCGTCGTCGATGCCTCATATTCGCCTATGCGGATGACTACATGCTTATCTTTTTTTACTCGAGTGTCAAGATATCGCTTGCCACCAAGAAGGGACCACCTTGTTGCCACACGGAATGGAGCACCTCGGGCCCACCGGGCCGGTCAGGCCTGCCGATTATGGAGACGCCGGGAGGGCTGGCCAGATGGCACGATCTTGTGCGGGCCAGCCTTCGAGCGCGGCTGCGATGGCGGCGTTGGCGTTCTCGATCCCTTGGTCGGCGATCCGCAGCTGGCGCAGCGGCCACTGCTGCAGCGTGAGGAGCTCATCGCTCTCATGGACCAGCTCGGCACTGTTCCCAGCGTCTGCGGCTCGCGCAGGCTGCTGCGCACGAATGCCGCTCCCTTGCCGAAGCACCGCGGCTTCTTCAGCTGCTCACGCGTGGCGGCGGCGAGCGCAGCCGGCGTCGGGACGCACTCGAGGACGTCCCGCCCACGGGCTCTGTTGCGTTAACGGCGGGAGCTGGCCTGGGCCGCCTACCGGGATCTCGAGGAGCTGCTCCTCGAACGCGGCATCTCCGTCGAGGCCCGCCGAGATGCGGCAGCGGCCCGAGAGTTCTTCATCACCGCCAAGATTCGGGACCTCCGAATAGTCGACCGAGGATCACCGACCCGAGCACCCGCGTACTCCAAGGTCGTCCGGGACCTAGTGCCGGGTGCGATCCATACGCGGAGCAGTACGCCAACAACCCGGTGGAGTGCGACCACGGGAGGTCCACGGCACGATGGCGGCCGATGCCGGGAATGAAGCGTGCGGCCGCCTTGGCGGTGGTGGCCCGCGGTCACGCCTTCATCCAGAACCTGCGTCGGGGGCACTACCGGCTGAGCGCGGACATCCCCAAGCTGCTGTGGATCCCGCACATGTTCGGCGACCTGGCTGGGAGCCTGTAGGGGGCGGTCACCCGGCCAGTCCCCTGCTCGGCGCCGGCTCACGTCGCCGGGGCATCCTTAACACACCAGACCCCTTCAAGGCCTACTCCCTGCGCCCGCGAGATCGCGGCCTGGCTGGTAAGGTCGCTATCGGGCACTTGGCAGGCAAGCTGATCTCCGTGCTCTTTCAGCGATCACGTTCAGGGCCAGCCAAGCGGCATTGGCTAGAGAGCAAACCGTGGGAGAATCACGCGACCAGGTGCCTGAAGGCCGGGTACCAGGGCCGGAACTCAGCCGTTCTCGCCCCATTCACAGACAGACCATAGCTCTGGGCTCCAGGGTCCAGTGCGACTGCCATCATCGCGTCAGCGCAGCATGTTCGATGTTTTCGAATATATCAGCGTCCGTTTCTTGCTGCCAACTGGGCATGTCGTCCCAATCAGCAATGTACGCCGGCTTCGGGTCGGAGAAGTGCTTGAGGATCTGGCCGATCCAGCAGATGGCCACGAAGCGGCCTTTCTGGGCGCGGGTGAGCCTGGCTGCCTGACCGTCCGTGCTCAGGATGAAGGCGCGCACCTGATCGTGGACGGCGGCGGCGCTCTCACGCTCCCATTGCGGAGTTTCCTCCCATGGAGCGATGTAGGAATCCTTCGGGGCGCCAGGGTAGTACGTCTTGACGCCTGTGATCCAGGCTTCTCGGAATGCCCTTCCTCCTGTACTGATCTCCACCGCAATGCTCCTCGTGGTCTACGGACAGTCGGTCATGTGGTCAGGTTTGCGATGCGCTCGTCGATCTGCCTTATGCCGGGGTTGGTCAGGAGGGGCGCCAGATGTGGCCGCAGGGCTTGAAGTCTACGGCCCACCACACCTGATCTGGTTTCCGTGGCGAGGTGTACTGCGGGAGTCGCGTACGTCTCCACCTGACTCGGGTCGCGACGTTGTAGGCCGACCATGGCCAGATCGGTGAGCACGATGCCGCGTCGACGCGAGGACAGCCCTTGGGCCAGGGCGGTGGTCAGCGCAGGTTCAGCGAGATCGGGTTGTCGTAGCTCGAGGTGGCAGGCGCCGCGTTCTTCCGCGAGACGAGAGCTGTCGAAGCGGAGCCAACCACCGTTGTGGAATGGTCCCTCGAGCTGGTGCACCCGTTCTGCCAGGGCGATCGCTCTTTCGCAGGCACGCAGCTCGCCAAGGCCGGCAAGCGCCTGAGCGCGGACGGCGTTCACCCAATGCCGGGTGGACAGCGCCTCATCTCCAGAGAGTGCGAGGCGGCCGGCCAGCTCCAACATCGGTAGTGCGCTGTCGAACCGCCGCTCATAGATGGCGATGAAGGCATGGCGAGTCATGGCACATGCCCAGAGGTCGTAGGCGCCTGCCTCCTTGCTGGCACTCGCCGCTGAGGAGTAGCAGTGGGCGGCGTCGGCGTACTGGTTGGCGATTGTTCAAGGTTCCGGGTCAGCACATCGAGTTGATTCTGCACAATGCGGAAAGTTGCGCCCCTTGAGCCAGGAGATGCAAAGGTACGCCATAGATGGCCCTTGCAGCGTTGCATATTGCTCCAGGGTCTGCTGGTCGAGTCGACAGGTGCGGTTGGCGAAGTGATGCATCCGCTCCCAATCCAGATGAGTATCGACGGGGGGGGGGACTACCAACAGCGTACCCGCCAGACTGAGGAGACGGATGAACGCGCGCCGGTTGAGGTCGTCAATCTCCGAGTACCGTGAGTCGACGCATCCCGATTGTCGCCCCGGTTGTCGGAGGGTGAGCCCCAGTTGACCGGCGGACATGTCGAAGACTCTGCAGTTGAGCCGTCGTGACGCTGGATTGAGCCCATGGCCTTGTTCGGCGCGGAGGATGGTACGGCGCGACAGTCCGGTGGTTTCCGCAAGGGTGTCGATCGACCAGTGGCGTGCGCCTCGCGAGCAACGCGAAGTGGATGCTGCTCAGTCATGATGTGCTGTCCCGACGCACGCAGCGCATCCTAGCAACGGTCGAAGGCATGCCTTCCGAAGTGTCACCAACGTGGCACCAACGGGCCTGGAACAGTCGCTGGCCTGGGTGATCCCATTCACCATCGTGAAGGGCGACCCATCCGCCGCGAGTTACCGAGCGAGGATTGGCTCGGCGGTGAGGCCGAGCTGGGCTCCAGAGTTCGCGTGCGCGATGTACACGGTGAGGAAGAGCACACCATCGTGAGGAGAGGTGAGACCGATCCCGCGCGCACGGACGCATCTCCACGGGGTCGCCAGTGGGGCGCGCTCTGCTCGGGGGCAGGCGAGGGGACGAGGTCACGGTGCAGACACCGGGTGGCGTCCGGGCACTGACCATCGTGGAGGTGGCCCCTCCGCATTGCTGTCCGATGGAGGAGTGATGATCCATGCGTACCGCGAAGACCAAGCTGCTGAAGTTGCTCGCCGCCGAAGCGAGACGGCAGAAACGTGAGGAGAAGCGGGAGAAGCGCCGCCTGCAGAAGGAGTTGCGCCGCCGGGCCGCCATGCGCTGATACGCAGCATGGTGCAGGGTTTCGTCCTGCACGAGGGCGCCCGGCTCGTCCGCCTCAGCAGCGGCATGACCAGGGAGCGGCTCCGGAATGCCCGCCGGTCAGCGCGGGCGCCGGCCGCGCAGCACGCTCGCCGGCGGGTCGTCGGCGCCGTCGCCGCCGAAGGCGTCGGCGACCTCGGCGGCCATCCGCCCCGGGGCGCGCCGGGCCCGCGCCGCGGGCTGGCCGTTGCCCGTGCCGTTCCCGCTCCCGTGACCGGTGCCCCTTCCCCTGCCGGGGCGGAAGGTCTGGTCGAGGGTGGTACGAAGGTCGCCGAGGATGGACTCGAGCTGGTGGTCGAGAGACGGGGGCGGCGGCACCGGGCGGCGCGGCGCGTCGATCACGGCACGGGCCAGCGCGGGAGCCGCGACCACCACCCGGCCGCGGCCCTGGGCGAGGCGCTCGGCGCTGTACCGGCTCTGCTCCTCGAGGAGCCCGGCGAAGACGCCGCCCGCCCGCTTGAGGGTGCCGTAGGTGCCACGCTCGACGATGCGTCCCCTCTGCAGAACCACGATCTCGTCGACGTTCCCGAGGGTGCTGAGCCGGTGGGAGATCATCAGCACGGTGCGGCCCACCACCAGCCGGTCGATGGCGCGCATCACCTCGGCCTCGGCCTCGACGTCGAGGTTGGCGGTGGGCTCGTCGAGGATGAGGATGGGGGCGTCGCGGAGGATGGCGCGGGCGATGGCGAGCCGCTGCCGCTGGCCGCTGGAGAAGTTCTTGCCCTGCTCGCGAACCTGCGAGGCGTAGCCGTTGGGCAGGGCGGCGATCTGCTCGTGGATGTGGGCGAGGCGCGCCGCGGTGATGATCTCCTCGTCGGTGGCGTCCGCGCGGCCGAGGGCGATGTTCTCGCGGATGGTGCCCTCGAAGAGCACCGAGTCCTGGAGCACCAGGCTGACGTTGCGGCGCAGCGTCTCCAGCGGGTAGTTGCGCACGTCGACGCCGTCGACGGTGATGGCGCCGTCCCAGATCTCGTAGAACCGCGGGATCAGCTTGACCAGTGTCGTCTTGCCGCTGCCGCTGAGGCCGACCAGCGCCACCCTGCGGCCGGGCGGCACCCTCAGGTCGATGCCGGTGAGCACCGGCTGGCCCTCGGAGTAGCCGAAGACCGCCTTGCGGAAGACGATGTCGCCCCTGACCCGGTCGGGTCCCGTGTAGGCCACCGGCGCGTCCTTCACCTCGGGCGCCTGGCTGAGCACCTCCTCGATGCGCGCCGCGCCCGCGGCGGCGCCGGAGGCGAGGTTCATCAGCTTGGAGAGGTTGCGCATCGGCTGGTAGAGCTGCTTGGAGTAGGTGAGGAAGATGGTCAGCGAGCCGGTGGTCAGGGTGCCGTCGGCGATCAGGAAGGGCCCGAGACCGAAGGTGTGGCCGTGCCCCGAGGCGATCCAGCCGCCGACGCTGATGATCGTCGCCGAGCTGATCGCGATCAGCACCGCCACGATCGGGGTGAACTCCGCCTGCAGCCGTCCCGCCCGCCAGCTCGCCGCCCACAGCCTGGTGCTGTAGCGGCGGAAGTGGGCGGCCTCGCGGGCCTCGAGGGTGAACGCCTTCACCTCGGTGATGGCGCCGATGTCCTCGGTGGCCACCTCGGCGACCTGTCCGGCCGCCTTGGCCTTGACCTTGTTGGCCCGCTTGATCGCCAGCGTGTAGCGCAGCACGGTCAGGAACAGCGCCGGGACGATGACCATGCAGAGCACCGTGAACTGCCAGTTGAGCAGCAGCATGACGATGAGGATCCCGACCAGGGTCAGCACCCCGGCGAGCAGGTCGACGAGCCCGTCGGTGACCAGCTTCTCGACGTCGAGGATGTTGCCGGTGATGCGCTGCACCAGGTCGCCGGTGCGCTGCCGCCCGTGCCAGTCGAGCGAGAGGTGCTGGAGGTGCTCGAAGAGCCGGGTGCGCAGCCGCGCGGAGAGGCTCGAGCCCACCCGGGCGGCGATCAGCACCTGGACGTAGGAGAGCAGCGCGCTGATCAGCGAGAGCACCAGCAGCATCAGCGTCGAGAAGGCGACCACACCCATCTGCGTGTGGATCTCGGTGTCGTTGAGGCCGTTGCGCGTCCCGATCGGGTCGAGCCGGGAGATCAGGCCGCCCACCAGCGGGACCACCGGGTCGGCGTGGTGGACGATCTTGTCCAGGATGAACTTCAGCGGGAACGCGGTGAGGATGTCGGCACCGACCTGGACGAAGGTCATGGAGACGGCGACCGCGACAACCGCCCGGTAGCCACGGAGGTTCTGATAGAGGAAGCGCCACATGGCTAGACCGCCCTCCCGGGGGCCGCGGGGCAGAGGCGGAGACGGGTCATGCGGTGGCGCTCGCCTCCATGGACAGACCGTCGGTGAAGGCCGCGAGGGCGGCGGCGGCGCCGGGCACGCCGCCGTACCCGGGAAAGGCGTTGACGTCCACGATCACGGGGCCGCGGGCGGTCACCAGCAGGTCGACGCCGTAGAGGCTGAGGTCGAACTCGCGGCCCACCCGCAGAATGGCCGTCACCCAGGCGGCGGAGAGGTCGCCGGCGGCGACGGGGACGGCCTCCCGGCTCGCGCCGGCGACCAGCGGGGTGGGCCGGCGGGCGGCGAAGGCGTGGCCGCCGACCACCCAGAGCTTCACGTCCCAGCCGTCGTTGTCCTCGTGCTGCTGGAGGATCACGGGCTCGCCGCCCCACCGCGGCATCAGCGCCTCCATCTCCTCGGCGCCGTGCACCTGGGTGACCAGGTCGCCGGGGCGGCGGAGGCGGCTCTTGATGACCAGGGGGAAGTGCAGCGCGGCGAGCAGCCGCCGTGCCCGCCCGAGGGTGGGCACGCTCCAGGTGCGCGGGCACGGCAGCCCCGCGCCGGCCAGCCGCCCGGCCATCAGCACCCGGTCCTGGCAGGCGCCGGTCGCCGCCGCGCCGTTGACCACCAGGCCGCCGCAGCGCTCCAGCCGCCGGGCGAGATCGAGCGCGGCCGGGCTGTGCGCCTCGAGCAGGTAGACGTCGGCGAGCGCCCGCGCCTCGTGCGCCGCCAGCGCGGCGGGATCGGCGTCCCCGGCGGAGAGCACCGCGACCCGGTGGCGGACGTCCAGCTCCGCGAGCATCGCCGAGAGCACCGGGTGCTCGGGCCGGTCGGAGACCAGGCTGATCCTCATCAGGAGGCCCTGCAGTGCTTGAGCTGCGCGTCGCACAGCGCGGTCGGGTCGGGGAACACCCAGAGCCCGGCCTCGCGCAGCCGCCCGTCGTACGTGTAGATCAGCCGGTGCACGCTGTCGTAGGCGACCACGTGGCTCTTGTGGCTGGTCGGGACCGAGGTGAGGTAGTTGATCGGCGTGCCGCTGAAGATCGCCATCTCGGCGGGCGCGTAGCTCGACGCCGCGAAGTAGAAGTGGTCGGTCGACGGCTCGTACACCACCAGGTCGCCGGCGCCGGCGAGATCGAAGGTGCGGATCGGCTGGAAGCGCTTGAAGTCCCAGGCGATGGTCACCGGCTGGTCCTTGTCGGCGCAGCCGATGATCCCCTGGTTGGTGGAGGGGTTGATGGCGATGCCGTGGGGAATGCAGGGGACGTCGAAGCTGCGGCGCTGCACCACCCGGTCGGTGCGCGGGTCGATCTGGAAGAGCAGGTTGTCGTCGACGGCGCCGACGTAGAGCATCCCGTCGGCGGAGTCGTATCGCGGCTGGGCGATCAGGCCGAGGCCGTCCACCCGGCCCACGATCCGGTTGGTGCGCACGTCGATGGCGGTGAGGAAACCGTCGTCGGGATTGGAGACGTAGATCTTGTGGTCGCGGGTGTCGTAGGTGATGAGGTCGGAGGCGAGCCTGCCGCCGGTGGTGACGCTGCTCACCATGGTCTGGTAGGTGGGCGCGGTGGGGTCGAGGTCGACCACGCCCACGGTGCCGTCGTCGTTGCCGGTGTACAGGCGCTTCACGTCGGCGGCGAGCACCATCCCGTTGGGGAAGGTCGCGCCGGTGCGGATGGTCTTGACGTAGCGACCCGGCGGGGAGGAGATGTCGAAGACGTCGATGCCCTGGCTGCTGGGATCCGTCTGGTCGGCGACGTAGAGGGTCTGGGTGGCGGGGTCGACCACCATCTCGTCCATCGAGGCGGTGCGGTCGTGGATCGGCGGGATCTCCACCCTGGTCAGCGGCTCACGGGTGATGGGCTGGAGCGCCGGCTCCTGGAAGCCGCAGCCGCCGGCGAGCACGGAGGCGAGCACGGTGAGCAGAAGTGCTCTCGACCGACCACGGCCTGGCCTGCGCATCCAGCGTTCCATCCCCTTCCTGATCGGGTCCATCGGCCCCGGCCTCGCCACCGGTGCCCCAGACAGCCTTAATGCAACCTTAACCCGAGTCGCCCGACGGTGCAACCGATACCACCCCACGACGGTCGAATCCTTCAATCGCCACAGTCCGCGACGAGCTGCGTTCCCTGGAGCCCACGACACCCGGGAATGCCTTTCTCAACGATCGAGGCATGCCGACCCTTGCAGTGCCGGCCGGCTGGAGATCAGGGACCGAGCAGCCGCCGGCAGCGCAGCGCCATCTGCAGCTCGAGCCGGGCGTCGGAGCTGCTCAGCGAGAAGCCGCCGATCTCCTCGGAGCGCTTCAGCCGGTAGGCGAGCGAGTTCGCGTGGACGCCCAGGCGGCGGGCGGCGCGGCGCAGCCCGCCCTCCTCGAGGAACGCCGCCACCGAGCCGCAGAGGTCGGTGCCCTCGCGGGCGTCGTACTCCCGGAGCGGGCCCAGCCGGTGCCGCCAGAAGCGGTCGATGCTGCCGTCGGCCGAGGCCTCGATGAGCATGCCCAGGAGGCCGAGGTCCTGGACGTCGACGACCCCGCTCTGGGCGGCACCGGAGCGCACCACGAGGTCGAAGGTGCGGCGGGCCTCGCGGTAGGCCGCGGACACCCCCGGGGCGTCGCTGGCGCGGCCGAGCACCGCGGTGCCCCCGCCGCAGGCGGCCCGCAGCTCGGTGAGCCAGCGCAGCGCGCCGTCGCGGTCGGACCCGCCGAGCAGCGCCACCACCGTGCCCGCGACCACGTCCACGAGCTCACCGGAGCGCGGCGTGAGCAGGCTCTGCGCGTGGCGCAGCCACGCGTCCGACCGCTGCTCGCCGGGGCCGCCGAAGAGGGCGACGGTGTGGGTGCCGGAGAGGTCGATGCCGACCTGGTCGGCCCGGGCGCGGAGCAGCTCGGCGGGAATGCGGCCGTCGAGCAGGTCGACCAGCACGCCGACCCGCGCCATGCGGCCGCCCAGGTCGCGGGCGCGCTGGTGGACCATGGCGAGGGCGAAGAGGTGAGCGGCCTGCTCGAGGGCGACCGCGGTCACCTGCTGGCCGAGGTCGTCGTCGGGAAGGATCACGTTGCAGTAGCCGAGCAGCTCGCCGGCGGCGACCACCGGTGCCACCAGGCGGGGCAGCATCACCCCGATCGACGGAGCGGTCTGGAGGCGCACCGGCAGCCCGGTCTTCGCCATCTCGGCGTAGAACCCGCGCATCTCCGGCGAGGCCCGGAAGCCGGGGGGCGTGCCCCCGGCCCGGATCGTCTCCTGGCGGTTGTCGTCGATGGCGGCGTCGCCGGCGAAGCAGAGCATGCGGAACTCGGCGTCCTCGATGAGCACCGCCGTGCCGGTGGCGGTGGCCAGGGTGGAGGCCACGCTCTCGATGCGCAGGTCGTTCGAGGCGGTGGCCGCCAGCCGGGCGGTGACCTCACCGAGGCGGGTGAGGGCACCGTCGAGTGAGCCGATGACGAAGTCGAGGAGGGCCCCGGCCACCTCGTCGAGGTCGATGCCGGGCGCGAGGCCGATCACCGGCAGGCCGAGGACCCCGCCCGCCGCGACCGCCTCCGGCGAGACCAGCGGGGCGGCGAGCGCCGCCGCTCCGCCGTCGCGGGCGGCGTGCACCGCCTCGCCGCCGAGCAGGCGGGCGAGCAGGCGGAACTCGCCGGGGGCGCAGCCTCGGGTGAGCGCAGCCGTCGACACCCAGCGCACCGAGGCGCCGAGTCCCTCGTGCCCGCTGAGCACCTCGCCCTCGCGCAGTGCGGGGAGGCGCAGGCAGTGGGCCACGGAGGCCACCGGGGGGCAGAGGGACGCCTGCCCGAACCGGCTCCCAGGCTCACTCACGCACCTGAGCCTAGGGTCCGGAGGTGGAAGCTGCATGCCCGCTCACGCACAAGCCCGCCGCCCGGCGAGTTGTGCGGCCCGACCGCCCGGTCGGAGCCGGAGGGTGGCCCGGGCCGCGATGCGACCCGGGCCTCCTGGTCCCGCCGGCGGTCAGCGGGCCCCGGTCCAGGTCGAGCCGGCGTAGGCGGGCTCGGGGACGGACGCTGACGCCGGCGTTCCGGCGAGGCTGACGGTCGTGACCTCCTTCCTGCCCAGGTAGGCGTAGGCGACGCCCACGATGATGCCGCCGCCGACGATGTTGCCGGGGACGGTGAGAGCCAGGTTGCGGCCGAGGTCGGCCCAGTCGGCGGTGTGGTTGAGGATCGCCAGGCTGAACGCGGTCATGTTGACGATCGAGTGCTCGAACCCGGCGGCGATGAAGGCGAAGAGGGCCCACCAGATCAGCACCAGCTTGGCCGGATCGCTCTTGGTGCGCGACCCCATCCACAGCGCCAGGCAGACCAGCATGTTGCAGAGCACCGCACGCCAGAACAGCTGCCCGTTGGTGGCGGCGATCTTGCCGGCCACCGTCGAGGTGACCCAGGCGAACCCCGGGGCGACCGCGCCCGGCTTCGGCCTGGTGGCGAGCACGCCGCTCTGGTACACCATCCAGGAGAAGATGAACGAGCCGATGAAGTTGCCCACCAGGGCGGCGATCCAGACGGCGACCAGCTCGTAGAGCTTGCAGGTGCCGGCGATGAGGCCCTGGATCATGAACATCACCTCGCCGGTGAACAGGCTCGTGCCTGCGAACACCACGAGGGTCAGGGCGACGCCGAAGATCGCGCCGGAGGTGAGCTTGACGGCGATCGAGCCCCCCACCAGCAGCGGCCCCACGGCCGCGGCCAGGAGCACGACGCCGACCCCGATGAAACCGCCGGCGAGGGCGGCGCTGAGCAGGTAGGCGATCGGCCGCTTGCGCAGCTGTAATCCCTTCGCTCGGGCCAGCGCCGCGTTCTCGTCGACCGCCTCGGGAATGGGAATGGGCATGACACGCCTCCCGCCTGATCGATGACACTCAGATGCCAGGCTAGCGAGGCGGGTCTCGCAGGGTCACCAGACGCCGCCACATCTCATGCGTCGCTACGCTGTACAAACGACGGAGGTCTGTAGCATCCCGTCAGGTACGCACAGACGCGGCGCCCGCCACGTTGTGCGGTGGGCTACGCCCGGTGCGCCTCGCTCCGAGGCTCGGGCCGCAGCAGGTAGATGACCCCGTCCTCGACCATCACGTCGTGGACGCGCACCCGCCCGGCGCAGTCGCTCACCTCGCCCGTGCGCAGGTCGACGACGCGCATGTGCAGCGGGCAGGTGACGGTGTCGCCGGCGACGACGCCGTCGGCGAGCGGGCCGCCGGCGTGGGGGCAGGCGTTGGAGACCGCCCGCACCCCGCCGTCGCAGCGGAAGACGGCGATGCGCTCGCCGTCGACGGTCACCGCCCTGCCCTCACGCGGGGGCAGGTCGTCGAGGGCGCCGAGGCGCACGCGGGTCGCGCCCGGGCTGATCACCCCACGCCCACCCCGGCGGCGGCGAGCATCGCCTCACCGCGGTCCATGGCCTGGGTCGAGCGGAAGGCGGGCGAGGGGGCGGCGGCGGCGTGGCCCACCAGCTCACGCTCCTCGGGCGGCCCGGCGGCGGGAAGGGCGCCGAACTGCAGCGGCGTGCGCGGGCTCGCGCCCTCCGTCGCCCAGGGCTCGCGGACCCGCGACTTGGCCAGGGCGAAGCGCTCCAGCAGCCCCTCCTGCTCGGCGGCGGGGGCGTCGACGGTCGCGGCGCGCACCGCGTCGACACCGACGCGCTGCAGGTAGTGGTAGGTGCGCTCCAGGTAGCGCGCCTCCTCGCGGTAGTGCTGGACGAAGAGGGCGACGTGGCGCAGCGCCTGCTCGGGGGTGGCCACGGTGGAGAGCAGGTCGCCCTTGCGCACCGACATCCCGGCGGCGCCGCCGACGTAGAGCTCCCAGCCGGTGGCGATGCCCACCAGCCCGACGTCCTTGACGGTCACCTCGGCGCAGTTGCGGGGGCAGCCGGTGACACCGCTCTTCAGCTTGTGCGGGGTGTAGAGGCCCCAGATCATCCGCTCGAAGGCGATGCCCAGCGCGGTGGAGTCGCCGACCCCGAAGCGGCAGAAGTCGCTGCCGACGCAGGTCTTCACGGTGCGCACCGCCTTGGCGTAGGCGTGGCCGGAGACGATGCCGAGGTCGCGCCAGATGGCGGGGAGGTCCTCCTTGCGCACCCCCAGCAGGTCGAGGCGCTGGCCGCCGGTGACCTTGACCATGGGCACGGCATAGCGGTCGGCGACGTCGGCGATGCGGCGCAGCTCGGCCGGGGTGGTGATGCCGCCGAACATCCTGGGGACCACCGAGAAGGTGCCGTCCCGCTGGATGTTGGCATGGACGCGATCGTTGATGAAGCGGGCGCTGCGGTCCTCCTCGTAGTCGCCGCACCACCAGGCGTCCAGGTGGTACGAGAGCGCGATCTTGCACTTGGCGCAGCCGGTGCCGTTCCCCAGGGTCTCGAGCACCGCCTGCACCGAGCGCAGGTTGCGCTCCCAGATCGCGGCGCGCAGCGCGTGCAGCCCCAGGGGCACGCAGGCGCACACGTCGGGCTCGGCCGACGACGCCGACGCCTCCACGCCGCAGCCCGCGAGCAGGGCGTCGACGATCGAGCCGCAGGAGCCGCAGGACCCGGCCGCGCGGGTGCACTTCGTCACCTCGCCCCGGGTGGCGCAGCCCTGGTCGCGGATCGCGCAGACGATGGTCGCCTTGGTCACCCCGTTGCAGCCGCACACCACCGCCTCGTCGGCGAGGCCCGCGGCGACGCTCGTGGGCGGCTCGCCGGTGGGCGCGGCCACCAGCGAGAGCCGGTTGCCGTTCACCGTGGCGCCGCCGGCGATGACCGCGGTGATCTGCGGGGCGGTGCTGAGGTCGCCGACCAGGATGGCCCCGCGCAGCCGGTCGTCGCGGAGCAGCACCCGCTTGTAGACGCCGGCGGCGGTGTCCTCGAGGGTGAGCAGGTCGTCGAGCTCCTCGGCGTCGACGACGCCGGCGCTGAACACCTGCACGCCGGCGACCTTGAGGGTGGTGGCGGGGATGCCGCCCTCGAAGGCCGCGGTCTCGTCGCCACGGAGGTGGGCGGCGAGCACCCGCGCCTGTGCGTTGAGCGGGGCGACGATGCCGTAGAGCAGCCCGCGGTGCTCGGAGCACTCGCCGACGGCGAACACGCGCGGGTCGCTGGTGCGGAGCCGGTCGTCGACGACGATGCCGCGCCCCACCGTGAGCCCGCTCTCCCGCGCCAGCGCGGTCGAGGGGCGGATGCCGCAGGCGACCACGACGAGGTCGGCGTCGATGACGCGGCCGTCGCGCAGGGTGATCGCCTCGACCCGGCCGTTGCCGACGATCGAGGCGGTCTCCGCCGGCATCACCACCCGCATGCCCATGAGCTCGAGCTGGCCGCGGAGCACCCGCGCGCCGACGCCGTCGAGCTGCCGCTCCATGAGGCGGTCCATGAGGTGGATCACGCTCACCTCGACGCCGCGCAGGCGCAGGCCGTAGGCGGCCTCGAGGCCGAGCAGGCCGCCGCCGATGACCACGGCGCCGCTCGCCCGCCGTCCGCCCTCGATGATGTCGTGGACGTCGCCCAGGGTGCGGAAGGTGTGGACGCCGCCGCGGTGCCGGCCCTCGATCGGGGGCATGATCGGATCCGACCCGGTCGCCAGCACGCAGACGTCGTAGGGGGTCTCGCGGCCGGTGCCGTCGCGCACCACCTGCCGCTCGCGGTCGAGGGCGACGACCTCGCAGCCGGCGTGCAGGGTCACCCCGTGGTCGGTGTACCAGTCCTCGTCCAGCATCGTGAGCG
Organism: Chloroflexota bacterium; assembly: GCA_028287625.1. Taxonomy (GTDB): domain Bacteria; phylum Chloroflexota; class Dormibacteria; order Aeolococcales; family Aeolococcaceae; genus CF-96. The sequence continues at coordinate 17,408 of JAQBPH010000340.1, forward strand.
ACTCGGGCTCGCAGGCGCCGGCGAGCACCGTGCTCAGCTTGATCCGGTCGTAGGCCGGGTGCGGCTCGGCGCCGAAGACGGTGACCTCGAAGCGCTCCGCGTCCGCGCCGAGCAGCTCCTCCAGGAAGGTGGCGGCGACCATGCCGTTGCCGATGACGACGAGACGGCGCCGAGTTCCGCCCATGGTGAGACCCACCTCCTACTGTGTCCGACGCGCTCCACCGTATGCGTGGGGAACGCGGGCGTCACCGGACGTTGGACCCACCGCGGGTGCTCGGCCCGGGACATCGTCAAGGATGGGCACGACCACTGAGGCGGGGTGCACCAATGCGACCGGTACGGCCTTGGTGGTCCGGCCGGCGGCCGCTCAGTCCCGGGACGGCGCCACGGTGTCGAGCAGGAAGGCCTGGACGAAGGCCTCGTCGCGCCAGCGCTGGTAGCGGCCCGAGGGACCGCCGTGGCCCGCCCCCATCTCCATCTTCAGCAGCAGCCGGCTGTGGTCGGTGCGCAGCGCCCGCAGCTTGGCGACGAACTTGGCCGGCTCCCAGAAGCCCACCCGGGGGTCGTTGAGCCCGCCGGTCACCAGCATCGCCGGGTAGTCGCGCGCGGTGATGTTGTCGTAGGGGGAGTAGGAGAGCATGTACTCGTAGAACTCGTCCTGGTGGGGGTCGCCCCACTCCTCCCACTCGATCACGGTGAGCGGCAGCGACTCGTCGAGCATGGTGGTGACCACGTCGACGAAGGGCACCTCCGCGACCACCGCCGCGAAGAGGTCGGGGCGCATGGTGGCCGCGGCGCCGACGAGCAGGCCGCCGGCGCTGCCGCCGCGGATCGCCAGCCGCCCGGGCCGGGTGTAGGCCTCCGCCACCAGGTGCTCGGCCGCCGCGCAGAGATCGGTGAAGGAGTTGCGCTTGTGCAGCAGCTTGCCGTCGTCGTACCAGCGCCGCCCCATCTCACCGCCGCCGCGCACGTGGGCGATGGCGCTGACGAAGCCGCGGTCGAGCAGGCTGATCAGCGACGAGGAGAACACCGGGTCGGAGGGGATCTCGTAGGCCCCGTACCCGTAGAGGAGGCAGGGGGCGCTGCCGTCGAGGGCCAGGTCGGCGCGGTGGACCACCGAGACGGGGACGCGCACCCCGTCGGGGGCGGTGGCCCAGAGCCGCTCGGTCCGGTAGCGCGCCGGGTCGTGGCCGTGGACGGTGACGCGCTTGCGCAGCACCCGCTCGCGGGTGCGCATGTCGTAGTCGTAGGTCGAGCGCGGCGTCACCGGCGAGGAGAACTCGAAGCGCAGCACCGCCGTGTCGTGCTCGGGGTTCTCGCCACCCCAGGCGCTGTACACCGGCTCGTCCTGCTCGAGCTCGTGGATCTCGCCGCTGTCGAGGTCCATCACCCGGATGCGGCGCAGACCCGAGCTGCGCTCGAAGACGGCGAGGTGGTGGGCGAAGGCGTCGACGCCGTCGAGCTTGACGTCGTCGCTGCCGCCGATCAGCTCGCGCCAGCCGCCCCGACCGGGGGACGCCAGCGGCGCCTCCATCAGCCGGAAGTTCTCGGCGCCGTCGTTGGTGACGACGAAGAGGCGGTCGCCGTGGTCGGCGACCAGGTACTCGATACCCTGGCGGCGCGGCTCGACCACCCGCAACTCGCCCTCGGGGTCGGCGGCGTCGAGCAGGTGGACCTCGCTGGTGATCTGGCTGCCGAGGTTGACCACGATGAAGCGCCCGGTCTTGCTCCGCGCCACCGAGACGAAGAAGCGCTCGTCGGGCTCGGTGAGGACGAGGACGTCCTCGTCGACCGGGGTGCCGAGGCGGTGGCGCCACACCTGGTAGGGGCGCATGGAGGCGTCGGGGCGGGTGTAGAAGAGGGTGCGGTTGTCGGACGCGAAGGCGAGCCCGTAGTAGGTGCGCTCGATGACGTCGGGGAGCTCCTCGCCGCTCTCCAGGTCGCGGACGCGCACGGTGTGGACCTCGCCGCCGTCGTGGTCGACGGCGTAGGCGAGCAGGCGGTGGTCGGCGCTCAGCGCCATCGACCCCACCGACAGGTAGTCGTGGCCCTCGGCGAGCGCGTTCTCGTCGAGGATCACCTGCTCGGGCGCATCG
>JAQBPH010000188.1:0-7407 GCA_028287625.1 Chloroflexota bacterium
CGCCGTGGCTGCGTGCGCGGGGCCCGGGCCGCGGGTCTGGCGGCGGCTCGATGACGCGGGGCGGGGGCGGTTCCGGCGCCGCCGCGGCGATGGACGAAGGCGTCGCCGAGGCGCACCACCTCGAAGCCCGGCGGCGCCAACCCGCCGGCGTCCGAGGAGGCGAGGAAGAGCAGCTGACCGGGCGCCAGGTGGGTGGCGAAGCGGGCGAGCAGCGCCGCCGCCTCCTTCTCCCGCAGGTAGATGAGCACGTTGCGGCAGAAGATCACGTCGAGGCCACCGGGCGGCCCCGGGGGTGCGTCGGCGGTGAGGCTGTGCCGGCGCACGTCCACCCGCTCGCGCAGCCCGGGGAGCACCTCGAAGCCGCCGGGCACGGGTCGCAGGTGGCGGGAGCGCAGCCGCGGGTCGAGGCCGCGCAGCTCGCGCTCGCTGTAGCGGCCGGCGGCGGTGCGGGCGAGCGCGCGGGTGGAGATGTCGGTGGCCACCACCCGCCAGCCGGACACCGGCGAGTCGGCGAGGGTCATGGCCAGGCTGTAGGCCTCCTGGCCGTTGGCGCAGCCGGCGCTCCACACCGTCACCGGCCGGCCGGCGAGGTGCTTGCGAAGGTGCGCGGCGAGCGCGGCGAAGTGCGGCTCCTCGCGGAAGAACCAGCTCTCCTGGACGGTGACCAGGTCGCAGAGCAGCTGGGTCTCGGGGCTGCCGTCGGTGAGGCGCCGGGCGAAGTCGAGCACCTCCGCCGGCACCGCCGACGCGGCCTCCACCAGGCAGCGCTCCAGGCGGCCCCGCATCGCCGCCTCGGGACGCAGCCCGAGGGCGCGGTCGAGCGCCGCCTCGGCGAGGTGCATCGCGCCGGCCAGCCGCGTCATCGCGGCGCCGCCACGACCGCGGCCCGAACCGCGGCGGCGATGCCGTCCAGGGCGGTGAGCCGCTCCACGGCGCCGCGCTGCAGCGCCGCCCGTGGCATCCCGAACACGGCGCAGCTGGCCTCGTCCTGGGCGATCACCACGCCGCCCCGCTGGCGGAGCTCGAGCAGCCCGGCGGCGCCGTCGTCACCCATCCCGGTGAGCACCACGCCGATCCCGGCGGAGCCGGCATGGACCGCGATCGAGCGGAAGAGGACGTCGGCGGAGGGCCGGTGGAGCGACGGCGGTCCGGCGGCCAGCGCCACCCGGCGCGACCCGCCGAGGGCGAGGTGGACGCCGGCGGGGGCGATGTGCACGCACCCCTCGCGCAGCGCCATGCCCTCGGTCGCCATCTCCACCGGGAGCGCCGAGCTGCGGCGGAGCAGCTCGAGGAAGCCGCCGAGGAAGCGGTCGTCGATGTGCTGGACCACCAGCACGGCGGCGCACAGGTCGCCGACCTGGCCCAGCACCCGGGCCACCGCGGCGGGCCCGCCGGTCGACGCGGCGATGCCGACCACGGGCATCTGCGCCGTCGCGCGGGTCACCAGCCGTCCCCGGGTGTGCCGGATCACCTGCACGCGCCGGAGCAGGCGCACCCGTCCGCGCAGGCGGCGTGCGTCTCCGTCACCCCAGGTGCGGTGGCTGGCGACGCACTCCAGCGCCCCCGCGGCGATGGCCTCGCCGGGGAGGCGGCCGTTCCCTGCCCCGGGGGCGTGGAGGATGAGGATGGGGACGGGCGAGTTCGCCATCACCTGGTCGATGACCGAGAGGCCGGCGTCGATCGCCGCCGTCGACGCGGACAGGTCGAGGGCGAGCAGGTCCGGGCGCAGCGTGCGGGTGGCGCGTGGCGCCAGCGCGGCCGTGGTCTGCGCCACCACCGTGATGTCGCCCTCCGCCTCCAGCGCCTGCAGCAGGGCACCGCGCGAGCCGCCGTCGTCGCTCGCCACCACGACGGAGATGCGCCCCCCGCTCACCTCCGCCCGCCCAGCAGGCGGTCGACGGCGTCGAGCAGCGTGGCCTGGTCGAAGGCGCTCTTGACGATGTAGCCGTCGGCGCCGGCCTCGAGGCCGCGGCGCCGGTCGTCGTCGCCCGAGCGCGAGCTGAGCACCAGCACCGCAGTGTTGCGCAGCACCTGGTGCGCCCGGATCGCCTCGGTGAGGGCGAATCCGTCCATGCGCGGCATCTCCACGTCGGTGAGGACCAGGTCGACGGGGCGTTCCGCGAGCCGCGACAGCGCCTCGACGCCGTCGGCGGCGGTGCGCACCTCGTATCCGGCGCGCTCCAGGATCGACCGCTGCAGCTCCCGCACGGTGCGGGCGTCGTCGACGACGAGCACGCTGCGCCGTGATGGCGACGGCGCCGGGGCGCCCTGCCGCGGGGCGGTGGCGGCGGCGCCTCCGCGTGGCCGGTGGATCCGCCGGGCGCGCTCGATCAGCGCGCCGGGCTCGAGCACCACCAGCACCGACCCGTCGGCCTCGATGGTCGCGCCGGCGACCACGTCGAGGCGGGGCAGCAGGCCACCCAGGCTCTTGAGCACCACGTCCCGCTGTCCCTCCAGGGCATCGACGCGCACCGCGTGGCTGCGGGTCAGGGCGCTGAGCACCAGCGCCGGTCCCTGGCCGCCGCCCTCACCGTCTCCGAGGATCGCCTCCAGGTCGGTCACCGGCACGGCGCGGTCGCCGGCCATCACCATCGGACGGCCACCGGCATGGAGCGTCGCCGGGTCGCCGGCGGTCACCGCGGTGAGCACCGCCTGGGCGGGCACGGCATAGCGGTGGGGGCCGCAGCGCACCACCAGGCAGGGCACCACCGCGAGCGTGATCGGGACCGACAGGCGGAACTCGCAGCCGCGCCCGGGATCGTTGTGCACCTCGACACGGCCGCGGATCGCCTCGAGCTGGGCGCGCACCACGTCGAGGCCCACGCCGCGTCCGGAGACGTCGGTCACCTCCCGCGCGGTGGACACGCCGGAGCGGAAGATGCCGCCGAGCACGGACTCGTCGTCGTCCTCGTCGACGGCGTCGGTGGCCGCCCTGACCGCGTCGACGTCGATGCCGCGGCCGTCGTCGCCGATGACCAGGATCACCTCCGACCCGAGCCGCATGGCGTGGAGCCGCACCGTGCCATGGCGCGGCTTGCCCGCGGCGGCGCGTTCGTCGGGCCCCTCGATGCCGTGGTCGACGGCGTTGCGCACCAGGTGGAGCAGCGGGTCGGCGAGCCGGTCGAGGACGTGCCGGTCGATCTCCGTGTTCTCGCCGCTCACCTCCCACACCACCTCCCTGCCGAGGCTGCGCGCCAGGTCCCGCACCGCCCGGTGCAGGGGATGGGTGATCGTCGACACCGGCACCATCCGGGTGCGCATGGTCAGCTCCTGGAGCTGTCCGAGGGTGCGGGCCAGGTCGCGGAACTCGGTGAGGGTCGAGGGCTGCTTCCCGGTGGCCTCGGCGAGGAGGTGGCCGGTGCGCAGCAGCGCCGACGACGACTCCGTCACGAGGCGGACCAGCTCGTCGAGGCGCGCGACCGGCACCGCGATGGTCGAGGCCTCGGAACGCGGCGCGGGGGCCGCCGGGGGCGGCGGGACCTCGGTCCGGGTGGCCTCCGGCGGGGCCGCCGGCGCCGGTCCCGCGGACCGGGTTCGCGCCGCGGCACGGAGCAGCCGCTCCTCGACCGCGGCGGCCTGCGCCTCGTGGTCCTGCTCCCGACCGGCGGCGTCGATCACCGCGCGCAGCCCGTCGACCGCCGCCAGCGCGTCGTCGACGAGGTCGGCGGAGATGCCGGCGCGGCCGTCGCGGTAGGGGTCGAGCAGGTCCTCGAGGAGGTGGGCGAGGCGGGTGACCCGGGGCAGGCCGACCATCGCCGAGCCGCCCTTGAGGGTGTGCGCCTCGCGCAGCAGCGCGGTGACCATCTCCACGCGCCCGGCCGTGCCCTCGAGGTCGAGCAGGCTCGCCGCCAGGCTGTCGAGCCGTCCCTGCGCCTCCTCGGCGAAGAGGCCGCGGAACTCGGCATCGTGCCCGAAGGGCCGCTCGGCGGGGACCATCCGGCTAGGCGCCGGCGATCCGGGCCGGGTCGAGCACGGAGTCGAGGTCGAGGAGCGTCACCAGGCGCGCGCCGCTGCGGTGCACCGCCAGCGCTCCGTGCAGCTCGGGGGCCGCGACCACGTCCTCGAGCTCGCCCACCTCCGGAAGGGCGGTGGCCGCCAGCGCGGCCCGGCCCGCCGCGCTGTCCACCACCACCGCGTAGGCGTACGACGGCGTGGGCACCGCACCGAGCAGGGCGCCGAGGTCGAGGAGGGGGACGATCTCACCGCGCACGTTGAGCAGCCCGCGCACGCACCCCGGTGCGGTGGGCACGGGCGTGGGTCGCGGCTCGGAGACCACCTCGCGGGCGGCGGCGACCGGCACCGCATAGGTGTCGTCGCCGACGGGGACCAGGAGCGCCCGCACCGGTCAGCGACCGCCGCCGGCGATCACGGCGACGTCGAGCTCGCCGGCCAGCCCCGCCTGCGCGGCGGCGGCGGCGGCGATCTCCTGGGCGGTCGCCGACACCTGCCGGCTGCTCACCGTGATCTGCTCCATCGCCGACACCACCTGCTCGGTCGCGGAGCGCTGCTGCTGCGTGGTCATGCGCACCTGGGCGCAGCTCTCGACGACCCGCTCCATGAGCGCCAGCCCCGCCTGCATCTGCTTGGCGCCCTTCTCCATCGCCATCACCGTGGCGTTGGTCTCGGCCTGGGTCCCCTGCACGATGTGACCGATCTCCCCGGCGGAGGTCTTCGAGCGCTCGGCGAGGCGGCGGACCTCGTCGGCGACCACGGCGAACCCGCGCCCCGCCTCGCCCGCGCGGGCGGCCTCGATGGCGGCGTTGAGGGCGAGCAGGTTGGTCTGGTCGGAGAGGTCGTTGATGAGCGTGAGGATCGCGGTGATGTCGGTGACCCGGGTCGCCAGGCTGAGGGTGCGCTCGCTGGAGACGCGCATGTCCTCCTGCGCCTGCTCGAGGGTCTGGCGGGTCTCCTCGGCCTGCGCCGCCACCTCGTCGAGGGTCTGGGCGACCGACGCGGCGGCGCGGGCCAGCTCCTCCATGCTCGCCGAGGTCTGGGTCGCGGCCGAGCTCTGCTCCACGGTGGTGGCGGCCAGCTGGTCGGAGGCGCTGCTCAGCCGCAGCGCGGAGCCGGCGCTGTCGGCGCTGGCGGTGCGCAGCCGGTCGACCAGGTCGGACAGCCGCTGCACCATGGCGTTGAACGCCTGGCCGAGCCGGTCGAGCTCTGCGGCGCCGCCGGGGCGCACCCGGACCGAGAGGTCGCCGGCGGCGACGCGCTCGGCGGCCAGGCTCAGCGCGGTGATCGGCCGGGTGGTGCGGCGGGCGAAGAGCACGGCGAAGGCGGTGAGCACCACGGCGCCGGCGAGCACCAGGACGATGGCGAGGGTGCGCAGCCCGTCGATCGGGCTGAGCGCGGCGGCGGCGCTCTCGGAGACCACCACCGCCCACTCCGGCCCCTGGACGTGGTCGTAGCCGGCGAGGGTGTCGTCGCCGTTCTCGCCCGGCCCCCGGACGGCGCCGGACTGGCCGGCGAGGCCGCTCTCGACCGCGGCGGTGCGGATCTGCGTCTGCAGCGCGCCGGCGGCGAGCATGGCGGCATCGTCGGTGACCGGCATCCCGGTCCGGTAGACGAGACGGTGGTCCTGGTCCACGGCCACCAGCTCGCTGGTGGCGCGGGTGTTGGCGTCGAGGTCCTTGAGCGTGGTCGCCAGCGCCGCGGGGCGCAGCAGGCCCACCACCACCGCCTCGGGGCGGCCGTCGGGGCCGGTCACCGGGGCGGAGATGAACCAGCGGAGGTGACCCCCCTGGTTGCGGAGCGAGCTGAGCGCAGGCCCGGCGGTGGCGCCCTGGAACCAGTCCTGGCCGCTCACGTCGACGGCGAGCTGCGGATCGCTCGCCGCCACCACGTGGCCGCCGAGGTCGACGAGCTCGAGCGCCGAGTAGGGGTCGGAGGGGTGGAGCAGCGGCGCGAGCACGGCCGCGGCGGAGGCGCCCACTGGCCGCCCCGCGAGCATGCCGGCAAAGCCGTCGAGGTCGCGGTGCCGCTCCGCCAGCCACAGCTCGAGGCGGGAGGTGGCCGCCCGGGCGAGGTTCTCGGTGGCGACGGAGCTCTCGTCGGCGATGCTCGACGAGGCGCTGCGGCTGAGCAGCACGGCGAGCAGCACCATGATCGGCAGAGCAGCCACCAGCACGCCGGCGAGCAGGCGGACGAAGAAGCGCCGGCGGTGGTCGGCCCAGGTGGAGCGGAGTTGCATGGAGGTGGCGTGTCCCCGGGTGCCGCGCGCAGAGCAGGCCAGCGGGTCGCCGACTCGGTGCGGCGGACGTGTCCGAGTGGGCGACGTCCGGCATCGTGGAGCCCCCGGCCCCTCGGTCCATGGGGATTGACGGATCCGTTGCGCTGTTGTCGGTCCGGCGTCGCGCCCGGCCGTCAGCGCCGCCGGAGCAGCCCCCGCACCCCCCAGCGGAGGTCGGCGGCGGCCTGCCGCCAGTAGCACTCGGCGACGTAGTAGAGGGCCAGCAGGGTGAGCAGGGCGATGCCCAGGTCGACGCTGGAGCGACCCTGCCGCGCCCAGTAGACGTCCCGGAGGTTGAGCAGCAGCGCGAACTCGTCGACCACCAGCGCCGACCCCACCCCGAAGGGGATGGCGAGCCACGGGTGCCAGCGGGACTGGTCGAGGGTGAGGGCGAGGAAGCCGCTGACGAGGACCAGGGCGATGCCCCAGACGTAGTGGTGGATGTGGAGGCCACCGCCGGTGACGATGTCGTGGAAGGGGCCCGCCTGCACGTGGATCGCGTAGGTGAGGGCGCGGATCAGGCCGAAGGTGATGCCGAAGGAGAGCAGCAGGCGCAGCGCCGTCCGGCGCCGGTCGTCGAGGTGCCGGGCGGCGGTGTGGCGGAGACGGCCGGCCAGGGTGTCGTGGCCGGGTGCGCCGTCGTCGGGCGGGTGGGGGCAGCGCCTCATCGCCGCGCAGTCTGACGCAGCGGGAGGCCTGGTCAGCGCACCGTGCCCTCCAGGCGCGCGCTCGCCGGCCGCATGCCCTCGACCGGCACCAGCAGCGAGCCGGTCTGATGGCCGGGCGTGGTGGCGCTGAGCTGGACGGTCACGCTGCAGCCGCCGCCGGGGGCGAGCCGCGCCCGGCTGCAGCCGTCGCGGACGATGTGGAATGCGGGAGCGGTGGTGGTCACCGTGCCGACGGTGACCGGGGACGGTCCGGTCGCGGTCACCGTGAAGGTGATCATCGGGCTCAGCCCCGAGCCCGCCGGGACGGTCTCGACCACCGCCGGCGGCTGCACGCCGAGCGGCGCCGCTGCCACCGCCACCGCCACAGCCGGCCGCGGCGGGGGCGGTGGAGGGGTGGCCGCCGGCGGGGGTGGGGGAGTGGCGGGCGCCGGGGGCGGCGGTGTGGGGGCGGCGGTGCGGTCGGCGGTGTCGGGGGCGGTCACCGGCTGGTCGGGCGCCGCCGCCGGTGTC
>JAQBPH010000196.1:0-2565 GCA_028287625.1 Chloroflexota bacterium
TGCAACCACGAGCGCCGCACCCCGGACGCGGCGGCGCCGGCGCCCACCGGCGCGCTCGCGAGCCCGAGCAGGAGCACCGCGGCGGCGGCGCAGAGGGCGATCAGGAGATCCACCGGATCCCCTCCAGCTCGAGCTTGCGCGACAGCCGCGGACCCGGCGTGTAGCCGGCGACGGCGCGGAACACCGGCTCGCGGTCACCACCGCACTCCTCGGTGTCGGCGCAGAACACCGGCCGGAGGTCGTAGCCGCCGCGGCCGTCGAGCCCGGCGAGCTCGCAGATCTCGAGCACGCAGCGCCGGCCGCCGCGGAGGCGGGCGACCACCACCACCACGTCGAAGACCCGGGCGATGTAGCCGCGGATCTCGGCGGGGGAGAGCTGGCCGAAGCTGCGGCCCACCAACAGCTCCAGCCGTCCCAGGGCGTCGGCGGCGGTGCCCGCGTGGATGGTGGTGGCGCTGCCCTCGTGGCCGGTGCTCAGCGCCTCGAGGGTGTGGTATGCCTCGCGGCTGTTGCGGATCTCGCCGATGATCAGCCGGTCGGGGCGCATGCGCAGCGCGTTCTGGACGAGATCGGCCACATCCAGACGGCGGACGCTGCTGTCCCGTCCGTCGAGCTGATGCTGGTGCACGCACTCCAACCGCACCCAGTGGGGGTTGGAGAGCTCGAGCTCGGCGGTGTCCTCGATGGTGATCACCCGCTCGTCGTCCGGGAAGGCGTCGACGATGGAGCGCAGCAGGGTGCTCTTGCCCGACCCGGTGGCGCCGGCGACCAGCACGGTGGCGCGTGCCAGCGCGACCACGCTGAGGAAGCGGGCCATGGTCTCGTCCATGCCCCGCAGGCTCACCCAGTCGAGGCCGCCGCCGCAGTGCTCGGGGAGCAGGGTGAGCCTCAGGCGGTTGAACTTCCTGATGCAGAGGCTGGGGCCGCCCACCGGCGCGCACACCGCGTTGGCCCGGCTGCCGTCGACCATGCGCGCGTCGACGAGCGGCTTGTCGACGCTGATCTCCCGCCCCACGAGCGCGACGATCTTCGCGATCATCTGCTCGAGGTGGGCCTGGTCGCGGAAGCGCGCAGCGGTGCGCTGCAGCCGGCCGGAGCGCTCGATGAACACCTCGTCCCAGCGGTTGACGAGGATGTCGGTGGTGAGCTCGTCGTCCATCAGCGGCTGCAGCGGCCCCAGGCCGACCAGCTCGTCGTAGAGCTGGCCGACGTCGCCGTCGTCCACCGCCGCCTCCGGCCGGGCCTCCATCAGCACTCGCACCAGCGCCTCGCGGATCAGCCGGTCACGGCCGGCGACGTCGCTGAAAGGGTCGGCGAGCCCGGGCTCGAGCTGCAGCGTCAGCCGGCTGCGCACGGTCTGCAGCAGCTCGGCGTCGAGGACCGGCGTCTCAGCCAACCCGGCGCCTCCCGAAGAGGCGCAGCCGGCGGCGTGCCGCGGGCGCGCTCAGTGCGGGGTAGATCTGGGCGGCGAGCCCGGCCAGGGCCTCGGCCGCGGGGCCGCCGCCGTCGAGCGAGGCGATGCGGTGCCCGTTCTCGGCCTCCTCGATGCGCGGGTCGAAGGGGATGGAGGCGGCGATGCGGCCGCCGAGGTCGCCCATCACCTCGTCGAGGTCGATCCCGGGTCGGGCGCGGTTGACCACGTACCGCAGCTTCGAGCCGAGCCCCAGCCGGCGCAGCGCCTCGGTGGAGCGGTAGGCGTCCTGCACCCCGCTCGCCGTCGGCGTGAGCACCACGTAGATGTCATGGGCGGCGCTGAGCACCCAGGTGGTCACCGCGCCGAGGTCGGCGCCGACGTCGAAGAGGATGAAGTGCGTGCCGTCGCACTCCAGGCGGTGGACGATCTCGGCGACCCGTGCGGGCTCGACCGCGGTTCCACCGCTGAGCGGCTTGGGGGGCCCCAGCAGAGCCCGCGCCCCGGAGCCGTGGGTGACCATGTGGCGGTCGAGCGCCCCCGGCCCCTGATCGCCGCTGAGCAGGTAGTCCCAGAGGGTGGGCTGGGGAATGCCGAGGCGAACCGCCACGGTGGCGCTGCGGAGGTCGAGGTCGAGGAGGGCGACGCGCAGCGGCCGGGAGGCTGCGCCGGGGCCGGGGCGGTGGCGGCCGCGGGCGGCGAGCAGGCAGGCGAGCTCGGTGGCCAGCGTGGTCCGGCCGGCGCCGCCGTTGAGCGAGAAGAAGGTGATGCGGCGGGTGGCGCCGACGAACACCGGTGCGAGCGCGTCCGCCGCCTGGAGGGACGGCGGGACGGGGCGCGCCTCGGCCACCTCGAGCGCGGCGGCCGGGCGGCAGAGGGGCACGATCGTGGCCGGCTCCGGCTCGGCCTCCTCGGCCTCGGACCCCTCCCCGCCGTCCCCGCCGGCAGCGGTCTCGGGGAGCAGGACGATCGGCGGGCGGCGCACCTCGACGGTGGCACCGTCGTCGTCGACGCCGGGCCGGCTCGCCGCCGCCGCGGGTCGCCGCCGCCGCCGGGGCGCCGGGACCGCCGTCGCCTCCGCCGGCGCGGCCGCCGGCGCCTCGGCCACCTCCGCCTCGTCGACCCCGTCCGTGGCGGGGGCCGGCTCGCGGTCC
>JAQBPH010000213.1:0-7661 GCA_028287625.1 Chloroflexota bacterium
ATCGGCCGAGCAACTCCCCCCAGTGGCAGATCGGCCGAGCAACTCCCCCAGTGGCAGATCGGCCGAGCAACTCCCCCAGTGGCAGATCGGCCGAGCAACTCCCCCCAGTGGCAGATCGGCCGAGCAACTCCCCCGGTGGCAGGTCGGCCGTGCATCTCCACCCGGCCCCAGATCAGCCGTGCAACTCCACCTGGCCGCAGATCGGCCGAGCAACTCACCCGGCCGCGGGTCGGCCGAGCATCTCCACCCGCGGATCGGCCGAGCAACTCCACCGGCGGATCGCCCGAGGCTCCCCGGCCCGTAGACTTCCCGGCCGAGATGGAGACGGTCAAGGTGGGGCTGCTCGGGCTGGGCATCGTCGGCTCCCAGGTCGCCGAGCGGCTGGAGTGCCAGCGGGAGCTGGTGACCGAGCGCACCGGGGGGCCGGTCGAGCTGGCCCGGGTGCTGGTGCGCGACCCCGCCAAGCAGCGGACCTACCTGCCCTCGGGGGCGCAGCTCACCACCGACGCCTCGGAGATCCTGGAGGACCCGGGCATCGGCGTGGTCATCGAGCTCATGGGCGGCATGGAGCCGGCCCGGACCTACATCGAGCGGGCCATCGACGCCGGCAAGCCGGTGGTGACGGCGAACAAGGAGGTGATGGCCCACCACGGGCCCGAGCTCCTCCAGCTGGCCAAGCGGCGCGGCGTCGACGTCTACTTCGAGGCCGCGGTGGGGGGCGGCATCCCGCTGATCAGCACGTTCAAGATCGACCTCCTCGCCAACCACATCTCGCGCATCCAGGCGGTCATCAACGGCACCACCAACTTCATCATCGACCGGATGGCGCGCGACGGCGCCGCCTTCGACGACGCGCTCGCCGAGGCGCAGCGGCTGGGGTTCGCCGAGGCCGACCCCACCTACGACGTCGAGGGCTGGGACGCCGCCTTCAAGCTCACCATCATGTCCACGATCGCCTTTCACGGCCGCATCGATCCCGACGCCGTGTATCGCGAGGGCATCCGCGGGCTCGACCCCGTCGACTTCCGCTACGCCGCGGACATGGGCTACGCCATCCGCCTGCTCGCGTACGCGCGTGACCACGGCGAGGAGGTGGAGCTGCGCGTGCATCCCGCCCTCATCCCCCAGAGCCACCTGCTCGCCGCCGTCCACGACGCCTACAACGCGGTGGTGATCGAGGGTGACCTGGTGGGCACCGTGCTCCTGTACGGGCAGGGTGCGGGCGGACGCCCGACCGCGAGCGCGGTGGTGGGCGACGTCATCGACCTGGTGCTGTCGATGCGCAAGGGGGTCGACAACCGGATCTCCGTCGACGTCACCCGCCCCCGGCGGGTGCGCCCCATCGACGAGGTGCGCACCGCGGCCTACCTGCGTCTCCACGTCGCCGACCGCTCCGGGGTCCTCGCCGAGGTCGCGAGGATCCTCGGCGATCTCGGCATCAGCATCTCCGCGGTGCTCCAGAAGCAGCTGATCGTGGAGCACGCCGCCGCCGAGCTGGTGATCCTGACCCATCCGGCGCGAGAGGGGGACCTGCGCACCGCCCGGGAGCGGCTGGCCGCGCTCGAGACGGTGTACGGCATCCCCGCCTTCCTGCGCGCCCTCATCCCCGAGGAGGCGATGTGACCGACCTGCAGGCGGCGAGCGCGACGGCGGGGAGCGAGCGCTCCCGGGGCGGCTACGGCGACGACCGCCGCCGCCAGGGCGTGATCCACCGCTACGGCGACCGGCTGCCGCTCACCGAGAGCACCCCGCGGATCACCCTCAACGAGGGCGGCACCCCCTGCATCGAGTCCCACACCATCGCCGCCACCCTGGGGCTGGGCTCGCTGCACTTCAAGTTCGAGGGTCTCAACCCCACCGGCTCCTTCAAGGACCGGGGCATGGTGATGGCCGTGGCCAAGGCGATGGAGGCGGGCAGCCAGGCGATCATCTGCGCCTCGACCGGGAACACCAGCGCCTCGGCGGCGGCCTACGCGGCGCGCTTCGGGCTGCGCGCCATCGTGGTCGTGCCCAGCGGCAAGATCGCCCAGGGCAAGCTCCTCCAGGCGCAGATCTACGGCGCCAAGGTTCTGGCCATCAAGGGCAATTTCGACCGGGCGCTGCGGGCGGTGCGCGAGCTCTGCGACCGCTACCCCGTGACCCTCGTGAACAGCGTCAACCCCTACCGCATCGAGGGGCAGAAGACCGCCGCCTTCGAGATCGTCGACCAGCTCGGCGACGCTCCCGAGGTGCTCGCCATCCCGGTGGGCAACGCCGGCAACATCACCGCCTACTGGCGCGGCTTCCGCGAGTACCACGCCGACGGGCTCTGCAGCCGGCTGCCGCGGATGGTCGGCGGCCAGGCCGAGGGCTCCGCACCGATCGTGCTCGGCCGGGTGGTCGAGCGGCCGAGGACGGTGGCCTCGGCGATCCGCATCGGCAATCCCGCCAGCTGGGAGCAGGCGGTGCGCGCCCGCGACGAGTCCGAGGGGCTGATCGACTCGGTCACCGACGGGGAGATCATCACCGCGCAGCGCTGGCTGGCGTCCTCGGAGGGGATCTTCGCCGAGCCCGCCTCGGCGGCGTCGCTGGCCGTGCTCACCAAGGCGGTGCGCGCCGGCCAGGTCGCCCCGGGCACGCGCGCCGTCTGCGTGCTCACCGGCAACGGCCTCAAGGACCCCGACGCGGCCCGCCGCGACCTCGCCGCCCCCATCCCGGTGGACGAGGACGTCGAGAGCATCGCCCGGCTGCTGAAGCTGTAGAGGTCCCCGTCCCGTGCGCGTCCGCATCGCCGTGCCCGCCACCGCCGCCAACCTCGGCCCCGGGTTCGACGTGCTCGCCCTCGCCCTCGAGCTGCAGAACGAGGTGGAGGCGGAGCGCACCGGCGAGCCGGGGATCTCGGTCGATCCCGGCCCCGAGGCCCCCGACGAGCTCCACGACCCCGCCCGCAACCTGGTGGTGCGCGCCTACACGGCCGCCTGCGCCGAGCTCGGCGCTCCCGCCGACGGGGTGCACATCCGCTGCGTCAACCGCATCCCCTTCCGCCGCGGCCTCGGCTCGAGCGCGGCCGCGGCGCTGGGAGGCACCCTCGTGGCGACCGCGCTGAACGGGGCCCCCTGGGACGAGCAGTCGATCATCGAGTTCGTCTCCGGGCTCGAGGGCCACCCCGACAACGCCGCGGCGGCCCTGCTCGGCGGCCTGGTGGTGGTCACCCCGGGAGCCCCGTCGGTGACCATGGAGGTGCCCGAGGAGCTCTGCGCCGTGGTCTTCATCCCCGACCTCGAGCTCGAGACCGCGCTCGCCCGCCGGGTGGTGGCGGGGGCCTTCACCCGCGCCGACGCGGTCCACAACGCCTCGCGGTGCGCCCTCTTCATCCGCGCCGTCGCCACCCGCGACTGGCCCACGCTGCGCTGGGCGATGGAGGACCGCTGGCACCAGCCGGCGCGCTCGGCGCTCTACCCGGCGATGCCCGAGCTGATCGCAGGCGCCCTCGAGGGCGGCGCCTGCGGGGCCGCCCTGAGCGGGGCCGGCCCCGCGGTGATCGCGCTCGTCGCAGGCTCGCCGGAGGCGGTGCAGGAGGGCTTCATGCGCGCCGCCGGCCGCTGCGGCCTGCGCGGGCGCAGCATCGTGAGCAGGGTGCGCAACTTCGGCGCCCGCGTCGACGTGTCCGCATGAGTCAGGTGGTCCAGAAGTACGGGGGCAGCAGCGTCGCCACCCCGGAGCGCATCCGGGCGGTCGCCGAGCGGGTGCGGCGCTCCCACCAGCGGGGCGAGGGGGTGGTGGTGGTGGTCAGCGCCATGGGCAAGACCACGGATCAGCTGGTCGCGCTCGCCCACGCGCTCAACGACGAGCCGCCGTCGCGGGAGATGGACCAGCTGCTCGCCACCGGCGAGACCGTGACCGCGCCGCTGCTGGCGATGACCCTGATCGGCATGGGCGTCGACGCCATCTCCCTGACCGGGCCGCAGGCGGGCATCCGGGCGAGCACCGCGCACCGCAAGGCGCGCATCCTCGACATCGTCCCCGAGCGCATCGTCGACGAGCTCGCCCGCGGCCGGGTGGTGGTGGTGGCCGGCTTCCAGGGGGTGACCGAGGCGCTCGACATCGCCACCCTCGGTCGCGGCGGCTCCGACACCACCGCGGTGGCGCTGGCCTGCGCGCTCCGCGCCGACCACTGCGAGATCTACACCGACGTCCGGGGCGTCTACACCGCCGACCCGCGGCTGGTCCCCGAGGCGCGCCCCATCCCGGAGATCTCCTACGAGGAGATGCTCGAGTTCGCCGCCGTCGGTGCCAAGGTGATGCACCCCCGGGCGGTGGAGATCGGCGAGGCGTACGAGACACCCATCTGGGTACGATCCTCGTTCGACGAGAGCCCCGGCACGGTCATCTGCAGGCATCCCCAGTTGGAAGATCGCCAGAAGGTCCGTGGGATCGCCCACGAGACCGACGTCGCCAAGGTCACGCTGCTGCGCGTCCCCGACCGGCCCGGGGTGGCGGCCGCGATCTTCGGCCCGCTCGCGGACCACCACGTCAGCGTCGACGTCATCGTCCAGAACGTCGGCCACGACGGCAGCACCGACCTCTCCTTCACCCTCGCCGAGTCGGAGCTGCGCCAGGCGGCGAAGGTGGTCGCCGACGTCGCCGCGGTGGTGGGTGCCGAGGGGTTCGACACCGCCAGCGACGTCGCCAAGGTGTCGATCGTCGGCACCGGGATGCTGAACTACCCGGGCATCGCCGCCACCATGTTCCGCACCCTCGCCGACTCCGGCATCAACATCAAGATGATCAGCACCAGCGAGATCCGCATCACCTGCCTGGTCGCCCGCGAGCAGGTCGGCGAGGCGGTGCGCGCCCTCCACCGCGCCTACCAGCTCGACGAGCTGTGACGTGCCCGGCACCTCTCCGGGGCGAGCCGAGCGGGGCCCCGACGGCCGGCTCCGCTACCGGCCGGAGGTGGGCGACCTGATCGCGCTGCGCGCCGCCCACGTCTGCGGCTCCGAGCGGATGGTGGTGACCCAGGTGGGGCTCGACGTGCGCCTCGCCTGCGCCGGCTGCGGCGGCCGGGTGGTGCTCACCCGCGAGCGGCTGCGCGGCCGGGTGCGCGAGCTGATCGGCGGCGTCGGCGAGAACGAGGGATGAGCCGGTGGCGCTGAGCGTCGGCATCGTCGGCCTCCCCAACGCGGGCAAGTCGACCCTCTTCAACGCCCTCACCCAGGCGGGCGCCGCGGTGGGGAACTACCCGTTCACCACCATCGAGCCGAACACCGGGGTGGTCCCGGTTCCCGACCCCCGCCTCGACGCGCTGGCGGCGATCTTCTCGCCGCCGAAGATCATCCCCGCCACGGTCACGTTCACGGACATCGCCGGGCTCGTGCGCGGCGCCAGCCGGGGCGAGGGGCTCGGCAACCAGTTTCTCGGCCACATCCGCGAGACCGATGCCATCGCCCTGGTGGTGCGCGCCTTCGACGACCCCGACGTGACCCACGTCGAGGGCACCGTGGACGCACTCAGAGATGTCGACCTGCTCGAGCTCGAGCTGGTGCTCGCCGACCTCGACACGGTGACCCGCCGCCTCGACCGCACCGAGCGCACCGCGCGGCTGGCGAAGGAGAAGGAGCTGGACGTGATCGCCACGCTGCAGCGCGCCCGCGAGCACCTCGACACCGGCCGCCCGCTGCGCACCGCCGGCTTCACCGCCGAGGAGCGCGACCACCTGCGCGACCTCTTCCCGCTGACCCTCAAGCCGCTGCTGGTGGTGGTCAACGTCGACGAGGACAGCGCCGCGAGCACCGAGGGCGCCGCCGCCATCGACGCGCGCGCCCGCGAGAGTGGCGGCGAGGCGATGCGGCTCTCCGCCCGGATCGAGTCGGAGATCGTCGAGCTCGACCCCGCCGACCAGGCCGAGTTCCTCGCCACCCTCGGCCTTGCCGAGCCGGGGCTCAACCGGCTCGCCCGGTCCGCCTATGGCCTGCTCCACCTCCTCTCCTTCTTCACCGCGGGCGAGAAGGAGGTGCGCGCCTGGACCCTGCGCACCGGCGAGACCGCCCTCGACGCCGCCGGGACGATCCACACCGACTTCGCCCGCGGCTTCATCCGCGCCGAGGTCGTGGACGCCTCCACGCTGATCGAGGCGGGCTCGTACGCCGCCGTCAGCAAGCTCGGCCGCCTCCGGCTGGAGGGCAAGGACTACGTGATGCAGGACGGCGATGTGGTCCACTTCCGGTTCAACGTCTAGGGTCGGCGCGGCTACCCTCGCCACCGTCCGACTCCGTCCCACACCATCTCCAGGTGTCGTGCCGCCGGACGGCCGTGGACCAGGGTGACCGCGCGGTGTGCGCCGAGCATCGCCTGGTGGCCGCCGTGCTGGAAGATCGCCAGCCCGAGCTCTCGGGTCCGCTCCCTCGATGCGGCGGGGACGCCGTCGGTCGACCCGATCTGAAGCAGCTCCTCGAGCAACGGCGAGAGGGAGGCGTCGGAAGCGGCGAACGCCTCGGCCGTCGCTCTGGTCAGGTCACCGTCGGGACCGGCCGGTGCGGTCCGGGCGAGCTCTCGATAGGCGTTGACGACGGCGGCGTACCGCGCGCGGTCGTCCCCGGGAAGGATCTCGTCCCGCAGCACGCGCACGGCAACCCGAGCAGCCCGCGCCCGCGGATCAGTCGAGCCGCCTCCTCCCGGGCGGCGGGCAGCTCGTCGAACAGGACGTCGGCGAGCTCCTGCGGGACAGGCCCGAGGTCGATGTCGAGCTCCCGGACGGCTGTCAGGGTCTCGCGCCGCACCTCCCCATCAGGGTGCCGAAGGTGGGCGGAGGCCACCAGGCGGCGCTGCGTCGCCAGGTCCAGGTCGTTCCAGAAGCCCGATGCCGGATCGCCCGACACATCGAACGGAGCCTCGGGCGACGACAGCAGCGTCCCGAGCTGCGGCCGGCGCTCCAGCTGCAGCGGAGAGCCGTCATATCCCAGCGACCAGGTGTCGGGGACCTCCACCATCTCCGGTCGGGGCATCGAGACCCGTCCGCGCCGGCTGAACCATCCCATCCTCTTCTCCTCCACGTGGCGCCCTCGCTCCGCCGCCGGGTGATGGCGTCCAGGCTGGCGGGGCGCGCTGGTGAACCGCTGGCGACTCGCTGGCGCCGGTTCCCGTGCGCCGGCCGAGCCTCACCCGCGCCGGGGCACCCACTCTCCCCCGCCGGGGTGAGCCCCCGGTCCCCCTCGCCTCGTCCGGCCGCGATCCGTACACTGGGCGCGCTACGAGATCAGGAGGATGCGGTATGGGCGTGCACGATCTGGAGGCCGTCGCGCGGGCCATGGTGGCCCCCCACAAGGGCATTCTCGCCGCGGACGAGAGCACGCCGACGATCGGCAAGCGGTTCGCCGCCCTGGGCATCGAGAACACCGAGGCCAACCGGCAGGCCTACCGCGACATGCTCTTCGGCACCCCCGATCTCGGCGAGCACATCAGCGGCGTCATCCTCTACGACGAGACCATCCGCCAGGAGGCGGTGAACGGAACCCCCTTCCCCGAGCTGCTCATGAAGTACGGGATCATCCCCGGGATCAAGGTCGACACCGGCGCCAAGGACCTGGCGCTGCATCCCGGAGAGAAGGTCACCGAGGGCCTGGACGGGCTGCGCGAGCGGGTCGCCGAGTACGTCCGCATGGGAGCGCGCTTCGCCAAGTGGC
>JAQBPH010000217.1:0-11659 GCA_028287625.1 Chloroflexota bacterium
GGTGGCGGACACGGCGCGCGCCGCGCGGCGTGCGCGGGTCGAGCGGCGGGCGGTGGTGCTGATGCTTCCCCTCGACGTCCAGGCCGCCACCGTGGAGGCGGCCGGCGCCGCGGTCACGCCGGCGCCGCTGCTGCGGCCGGTGCGGCCGGCGGCAGCCTCGGTGCAGGAGGCGGCCCGCGCCCTCTCGGAGGCGCGCTGGCCGCTGATCATCGGGGGGCGGGGTGCGGTCATCGCGGGAGCCGGACCGGCGCCCAGGGCTTCCAGGCGGTCGGGCTGGGGCTGGCCTCGGCGCTCGGCGCCGCGGTGGCCCGTCCGGACAGGCTCGCGGTCGCCGCCCTCGGCGACGGCGGTGCGCTGATGAGCCTCTCCGAGCTGGAGACCGTGAGCCGGCTCGGCCTGCGCATGCTCGTCGTCGTCTACAACGACGCCGCCTATGGGGCCGAGGTCCACCACTTCGGACCCCAGGGCCATCCGCTCGACCTGGTCCGCTTCCCCGACACCGACCTCGCCGCGCTGGCGCGAGGCGCCGGGCTGGAGGGCGTCACCGTCCGCCGTCGCGAGGACCTCGCCGAGGTCGGGCATTGGCTTGCCGGCGATCGACGGCCGGGCCTCCTGGTGGACGCCAAGGTGGTGCCGACGGTGGTGGCCGGCTGGCTGGAGGAGGCCTTCCGCGGTCATTGAGCCGGATCGGTGACGCCGGCACGGCGCCCCGCTCAGCCGGAGGGCTGCATCACGAGCACCCCCATCATCGGCTCGTCGGGATGATCGGCGGACGGCAGTGCGGCGACCTCACCCGTCGCCGTGTCGAAGCGCGCGTGCAGGCGGCAGTAGTAGCGATGCACGCCGGGCGCCGTGAGGGAGATGGTCGTCGTGCCCCCCGGCGGGATGGTGACGTCGAAGGTCGCTGAGTCCCCCGGCACGCTGGTCACGGTGTGTGGATCGCCGTCCATGTTACGGAACACGATCGGCGAGCCCTGCCGCACCTCGGCGGCGAACGGCGAGAACCGATCCGCGCCCGGAATCGTCACCGACACCGTCGAGCCCGTCGGGGGGGAGTGGGGTTGCGAGGCGGTCACCTGCGCGCAGGCGCTGAGGCCGAGGCCTGCGAGGACGAGGGCCGGCGTGGCTCGTCGCGTGCTCATGTGACGTCCCCTCCCAGTCGCGTGCTGGACATCTGATCTCCCTCCTGGTCGGGTGGGCCGATGCTCACCTTCATCGGATACGGGATGAGGTTACGCGTAACCCCATCCCGTATTCGGAAGCGGCGGCTGCGACTGCCACCAGGCAACGGAGGAAGAGCACGGTGACCGCTCTCATCTCGGCACGCCGGCTGGCCCGCGCGGTGGGGCGCTCCCGGCCGGGCCGTGGCGCGCACCGCGACCGCAGGACTCTCCGCCCGGTCACGTTCGTGGGGGTGTCGGCCACCGGGTGGCCGGCGGCTCCTGCCCTGCCCTCGGGATCCAGTCGCCCGAGCTGCGGGGTGGTGTTCTTCAGGGATGGAAAGAGATGACAGAACACGACAGCGACGGTCCCATGACGTCCGCGCCTGGGCACCGTCCCGCACTCGACACCGCCCGGGGGCGGCGCGCACTCGTCACGCTCCACCGGAGGTTCGCCATGCGCACGCCCCTGGTCCTGCTGCCCGGCGCGGCGATGGTCTCCCTCGCGGCCGTCACACCCGCCCTGGCGGCCCCCACCCCCTTCCTCGCAGGTCTCTCCGCCGTCCATGTGGGCCCCTCCACGGTACCCGCGAACGGTGACGTCAACCCCTACGGCGTGGCGGTGGTGCCGGCGACCGAGGGACGTCTGAACCGCGGCTCGGTTCTGGTCAGCAACTTCAACAACAGCCAGAATCAGCAGGGCACGGGCACGACCATCGTGCAGGTGTCGCCCGGCGGCCAGGTCACCCTCTTCGCGACCATCAACGCTGCGACCCTTCCCGGGAAGTGCCCCGGTGGGGTCGGCCTCACCACCGCGCTGACGGTTCTCCCGGGTGGCTTCGTCGTGGTCGGCAGCCTGCCGACCCGCGACGGCACCTCGACGACGGCGAAGCCGGGCTGCCTCGTCGTCCTCGACGACACCGGCGCCGCGCGCGAGACCATCAGCGGCGGCGACATCAACGGGCCGTGGGACATGACCTCGACCACCCTTCCCGGCGGCGACAGCGCGCTCTTCGTCACCAACGTCCTCAATGGGACCGTCGCCGCCGGCGGCGCGGCGGTCGACCGCGCCACCGTGGTGCGGCTGGTGCTCCACAGCAGGCACGGCAAGGCTCCCCAGGTGATCTCGAGCACCGTCATCGGCTCGCGCCTGCCCGAACGCACCGATCCGGGCGCCCTCGTAATCGGGCCCACCGGGGTCGCCCTGGGCGCGGACGGCACCACGCTGTACGTCGCCGACAGCATCGACAACCGCATCGCCGCCATCCCCGACGCCCTCCACCGGCACGGCAGCGCCGGCACCGGCACCACGGTGAGCCAGGGCGGCTCGCTCAACGATCCGCTGGGGATGACCCTCGCGCCGAACGGTGACATCCTCACGGTCAACGGCAACGACGGCCGGATCGTCGAGACCACCCCCGGCGGCACGCAGGTCGCCCAGCGGCTCATCGACAACAGCACGGACGCCACCGGCGACGCCGCCGGATTCGGAACGCTCTTCGGACTTGCCATCGCCCCGGGAGGTCACGCCGTCGTGTTCGTCGACGACGGCACGAACACACTCAACACCCTCAGCTGAGGCGCCGTGGGAGGATGGCCGCCGCGGCCATCCTCCCCGGTCAGGGAGAGCCGCCTTCTCGGTGCACGCCTTGCACGTTCGAGGCTCCAGAAAACGCGGCCCGCTACGGTAGCAGCCGCTGGTAGATGACGCGATCCTGTGGACTCAGTCGGTTCCTCTCAGGACACTGTCCGGGGTGGCGCCACCGACGGCATACGGGCACCACGCAGAGCAGCGCGGTACTCCCGGAGCGGGATGGCGTGGCGTAGCGCCGAGTCGCGCGTATCGAGGTAGCGGCTCACCTCGTCCCGGTCGGTCACCGGCACCACCGCGTCGATCCGCCGGGAAGCGTCGTACCGCAGGTCTGGGTGTTCAGGATCCGGATGTCCTCGCCGCTTGGCTCGGTCTGGGCGTAGTAGACGTCGATCTCGAACCGCAGGTATGGAGTTGGTGCCGTCACGGCGTGGACGCGCTGCCAGGGCTTGCCTGCGGCACGCGCCAAACGGAGCAGGCCGTAGTACTCAGCGTCCTCCGGACGCTCCCAGCAACTCGCCGGCGAAGTACCGGTGCATCGCGTCGTCCTCGACGTCGGAGGTGTGGTCGTCGAGGGATTCCAACCGGAACACGCCACGCTCGAAGGTACGCAAGTGCTCGGTCACGAGGCGGAGCAGTTCCGCATCGCTCATAGGCCATCTCCCGCAAACGCCGGGTGCGGGACACGGACGGCGAGCACGAGTACACGATGGTCAGGAGGGCCACGGCCGGCGCTCCGCCCTCCGTCGACTCGCCTGTCGGCAGGGCGCTGCTCGGACGCAGGCCAGGTGAGCAGGTACGCGTCCAGACCCCGGGCGGCGTCCGTCTGCTGACGGTCGTGGATGTCGCCACCACGCGGTGATCAGCGCGCTCGCGCATGTGCAGGGAGGCCCACCCCGAGACCCTCTCCTCGCGGCTGGGCCTCCTGTGGGTCGATCGCTCTCGACACCAGGGCGCCCGCAGGTGAGGTCTGCGCCCGTCCCCGCCAGGTGCGCCCTGCTGGGCTAGATGAGCCCCCGCCGCGAGGCCACCACCACCGTCTCGACCCGGTTGCGGGTCTGCAGCTTCTCCTGGGCGCTGCGCACGTAGGTCTTCACCGTCTGCTCGCCGATGCCCAGCTCGGCGGCGATCTCGCTGTTGCTGAGGCCGCGCGCCACCAGCTTGATCACCTGGGTCTCGCGCGGCGAGAGCAGGGTGCTGCCGCCTCGCGGCACCACCCACTCGCTCACCACCTTGGAGTCGAAGACCTGGCCGCCGCGGGCGATGCGGAGCACGGCGTGGACGAGGTCGTAGCGCTCCACGTCCTTGAGCAGGTAGCCCTGCGCCCCGAGCGACATGTAGTCGCGGGCCATGCCGGTCTCGAGGAAGGCGCTGAGCACCACGATCCGCACCTGGGGAGCGCTCTGGCGCAGCGCCACGCACACGTCCAGCCCGCTGATCCCCGGCAGCCGCGAGTCGAGCACGAGGATGTCCGGGTGCAGCGCGGGCACCTCCTGGACGGCCAGCTCGCCGGTTCCCCACTCCCCCACCACCTCGATGTGGGGGTCCTCGGTGAGCACCCGGCGGATGCCCTCGCGGACCAGCTCGTGGTCGTCGACGATGCCGACGCGGATGGTCTCAGCCACCGGCGACCCTCAGTGCGGGCTGGAGCGGGATGTCGCCCCGCAGGGCGAATCCGCCGTCCTCGAGCGGGCCCGCCTGGAGCCGGCCGCCGAGCAGCTCGAGGCGCTGGCGGATGAGACGCAGACCCAGCGACGGGCCGTCGTCGATGCGTCCCTCGCGACCGCCGCTGCCGTCGTCCTCCAGGGTCACCGACACCTCGCGGACGCCGTAGTTGACGCGGAGGATGGCGTGGCGCGCCCCGGAGTGCTTGAGCACGTTCTGCACCCCCTCGCGGGCGAGCTCCACGAGCGCGCGGCGCGCCCCCTCCGGGAGGGCGTGCTCGTCGCCGAGCACCACCATCTCGGCGGAGACGCCGGCGTCGCGCAGCCGCTGCACGTGGGGGAGCATGTCGTCGACCACCCGCGCCGACGAGCGCGAGAGGCTGGTGGTGGCGCTGATCGCGCGGCGCAGCTCGCTGGTCGCCGACGAGGCCAGCAGGCGGATCTCGTCGACCTGGCCGCGCAGTGTGGCGTCGCCGTTCATGGTCGTGCTGGCATGGCGGGCGAGCAGGCCCATCCGGTAGAGCTGCTGGGCGACGGTGTCATGGAGCTCCTCGGCCAGCCGGAGGCGTTCACGCTGGACGTCGAGCACCCGCTCGCGCAGCTCCAGGGAGGCGTTGACCATCGCCGCGGTGGTCAGGTGCACCAGGGTGGCCAGCCAGGTGCTGCTCTCGTCGTCGATGTCGGAGACCTCGGCGACGAACGCCTCGACGCTCTCGAGAGCGCTGTCGCCGCTGATCTCGATCGTATCCCACAGCATCGAGGCGGCATCCGCCCGCCGCATGCCGTCCCGCTGGTCCCAGACCAGGGTGGCCCCGTCGTCGGACAGGGACATCAGCCGCGCGCCGGAGAGCGATCCGGAGCCGGCGGAGACGGAACCGCCGGCCCCCACCAGCGCGGCGCCGCGCACCGCGTCGAGGTTGAGGGCGACCTCGACCGCAACCCGCCGCACCGCGTCGGGGCCGTGCGCCGCCAGCAGCCGCTGGCCGCCCTCGAGGAGCATCCGCAGCCGGTCGGCGAGCACCCGAACCGACCCCAGAAGCCCGACGTTGGTGCGCACCTCCTGGGCGCTGCGGCTGGCCGCCTCGGCGACCTCGTCGTAGAGCGAGATGGTCCGCAGGAGGATGGCGCCGGCGCGGGAGGCCAGGGTGAGGAAGGTTCGGTCGCGCGGACGCAGGGTGGCGGGCAGCTGCCAGAGCAGGGTGGCGCAGTGGTCGCCGAGCACCACGCTGGTGGCCGCGACCCGGCCGCGGATGAAGAGCTCGCCCTGGGGATGCCCGTCGGCGGCGGGGGGCAGCACCGGCTCGAACCCATCCAGGGCCCCCGCCTCGAGCCGGCGCACCCCCTGGTGGTCGACCTCCAGCACCGTGGTGCCGTGCTGGCCGCTCTGCACCAGACGCAGCGTCCCCACCGCGAGGCCCTGGGCGACGCCGCGGTGGAGGGCGGTGAGCACCGACTCGACGGTGGGCTGGCGCAGCCCGTCCCAGAGGATCTGGTTGATGGCGTCCAGCTCCTCGATGCGCTGCTGCTGCTCCTCGCTCTGCTGCAGCTTGGAGAGGCCGACCGCCAGCGACCGGGCGGCGTCGGGGAGCACGTCGGTGAGCCGCCGCGAGATCCTCACCCGTCCCGTCTCGACCAGGATGACCCCGGTGCACTCGTCGGCGTTCCAGAGGGCGACGCCCAGCCAGCTGAGGCCGTCGTGGAAGCTGCCGGTCTGGTAGCCGCCGGCGCTGTTCCGCACCGCCAGGGCGGTGGTCAGCACCGTGTTCGGCTGCGCCGTCGACGCCCCCGGCCCGCCCGAGGCGAGCAGCTCGAGCCGGTCCTCCGGGACGACCCGCACCAGGTGGACGGCGGCGGCGCCCATGCGCATCGCCAGCCGCATGAGGGTGACCCGCAGGTGGTCGGGCTGGGTGTCGTCGGAGAGGATCGACGCGGTGACGGTGCGTACGCTGTCGAGCAGGTCGGCGCGCCGCTCGGCGGCCGAGCGCACCGTCGTGAGCACCGATACCACCGTGCCGCAGATCACGAAGTAGCCGGCGCGCCAGCCCAGGGTCTCGAGCGCCGCGGCGCCGTGCAGGCTGCCCGCCACCCAGCAGCCCACGGTGTAGATGGCCGCGTAGAAGCAGGGGATGCCCGCGGTCAGCGACCCCCCGTAGCGCAGCGCCACACTGGCGATGGCGGGGAAGAAGACCAGGTAGATCTCGCTGTCGAGGCCACCGGTCTGGGCGACCATCGCGGTGATGCAGAGCGGGTCGACGATCGTGGCCACCGCGGGGACGAAGGCGCGGGCGCGGGGCAGGCGCAGCCCCACCGCCATGGTCAGCGGGTAGAGGAGGAGGACGGCCTCGTCGACGGCCAGCTGCGCCCCCCTGCCGGTCCCGGGGATGCCGGGGAAGGCCGCGTAGACCACCAGGCTGAGCACACAGGCGAGCCGGATCCAGTTGACGGCGCCCTCCACCGACTCCTGGACGGTCCTCGAGGCGGCGGTCGAGTCCCAGGCGGAAGCGGCACCCCCCCGCCCG
This sequence comes from Chloroflexota bacterium, assembly GCA_028287625.1. GTDB lineage: Bacteria > Chloroflexota > Dormibacteria > Aeolococcales > Aeolococcaceae > CF-96. The sequence goes on from JAQBPH010000217.1 coordinate 6,935, forward strand.
GAGTGCGCCGGTGGGTCCGGGAGCCGCTCCCTCATGTGACAGAGAGTACGCCCCGAACGCACTATTCGGTCAGCCGGCGTCCTGGTCTCGCGAATGCTCGGCCCGTTGTTGAGCGGATATCCTGCCATTGTGGCCGGCAGCTGCGACAACACCACAAAGCGCACACACCGTCCGGCGCCGCCGCCGCAGGGCGATCACCCCGGCCGCCGCACCGGCCTCGTCCGGGTCGACGGCCTGGACCTGCGCGTCGCCGTGGAGGGCGAGGGGCCGCCGCTGCTGCTGATCAACGGCATCGGCGCCAACATCGAGATGTGGGCGCCGTTCGCCCGCGCGCTGCACGGCCGCCAGCTGATCCTCTTCGACGCCCCCGGCACCGGGCAGTCCTCCCGAACCCGCCGGCCGGTGCGGATGCGCCGGCTCAGCCGGGTGGTGACCGGCCTGCTCGACCACCTCGGCTACGAGCAGGTCGACGTGCTCGGCTACTCCTTCGGCGGCGCCCTCGCGCAGCAGCTCGCCCACCAGTCGCCCGACCGGGTCCGCCGGCTGGTGCTCGCCGGCACCATGTGCGGCATCGGCCTGCCCGCGAACCCGCTGGTGCTGGCGCTGATGGCCACCCCCTACCGCTACCACTCGCGCTCCCACCTCAAGCGCATCGCGCCGCTCATCTACGGAGGGCGCAGCCGCCGCGAGCCGGAGGTGCTCCGCCGCCACCTGGCGGCGCGGCTGGCGCGGCCGCCGAGCATGCTCGGCTACCAGTGGCAGCTCTACGCCCTGGCGGGGTGGTCGAGCCTGCTCTGGCTCCACCGCCTCGAGCAGCCGACCCTGGTGCTCCACGGCGAGAAGGACCCGATCGTGCCCCTGGTGAACTCCCGGCTCATGGCCCGGCGGATCCCGGGGGCCCGCCTCCACGTGCTCCCCGCGGCGGGGCATCTCTTCCTCATCGACCAGCCCGAGGAGCCCGCCGCGGTGGTGATGGACTTCCTCGACCGCGGCGCCGCCTGAGCGCGTGAGCGCTCAGAGCAAGAAGGAGATATCCCATGTTCTTCGAGGACGACCTGCTCACCCGGTTCGAGGACGGCGTGCTGTCCATGATCCGGCTGGTCCACGAGGCCAACCTGACGGTTCTCGGCGCCCTCGGCGACAGCCTGCCCACCCCGCCGTGGGTCGACATCGTGCCGTCGGTGCCCCGGCTGCTCAACCACAGCTTCCGCTTCACCTCGCTGCTGCTGGACCTGCAGCGGCACTACAGCCACGCGTACCTGGAGATCCTCGGAGCCCCCGAGCCGGCCGAGCCCGGCCCCGTGACCTCGAGGGCTCAGCGCTCGGCCGGGCCGAAATCGAAGCGGTACCGCACCGTGGGGACCCCGGCGATGCCCTCGCACTCGTCGCGTCGAGCGCCGTCGCGAGCCCATCCCGCCACCTCGTAGAAGCGGCGGGCGCGCTCGGCGCTCTCCAGCACCCAGAGGGTCACCACCTCCGAGCCGCGCTCGCGCAGGTCGGCGACCGCCCGCGTGAAGAGGCTGTTGCCCACCCCGAAGCCGATCAGGTCGGGCTCGACGTAGAGCGCGTACACCTCGTCGCGGCCCTCGGGGGCGTCGCTGTCACGGGAGGGGCCGGTGTGGCAGTACCCGACGATCTTGCCGCCGGCGAAGGCCACCCAGAGGCGCTCCTCGCCGCGCTCGCCGCGGGCCAGCGCCTGCCAGTCCTCCTCGTCGAGGGGCATCTCGTGGAGCACCGCGTCGGGGAGCGTCCCCTGATAGGCCGCCTGCCAGGCGCGGCTGCGCAGCGCACCGATGGCCCACCCCTCGTTCTCGACAGCGGGCCTGACCTCGACCACGGCGGGCTCCTCCTCTTCCGTCCGGTTGATCCGGGCGCTCACAGGGCGATGGGCAGCGGGACTATAGCGGGCGCTCCGCCCGGAGCGACGCGGCGGTACCCTCGCCCGGTGCGCCGCTCCCGCCTGCGCCCCGCGCTGCTGGCCGCCGCCACCCTGGCGGCCGGCTGCGGCAGCGGCGCCACCGCCCCACCGGTCGAGGACCACGTCCACGCGGCGGTGCCCGGCGCACGGCCCGGCGAGATCCTGCTCGGCACCCACTACGGGCTCCGCATCTCCGAGGACGGGGGACGCACCTGGCCGGCGACCGGCGACCTCGCCCACGCCCAGATCCGCCTGCTGACAGCCACCGGCGCCGGCTGGGTCGCCGTCACCGGAGCGGACGGCGCCGGCTCGACCACCCTCTTCTCGGCGGACGGGCGGCACTGGCAGGCGGCCACGGGCATGCCCGCCGGTCACCCGGTCAGCGTGCTCGTCGCCGGCGCGGCGCCGGGAACGGTCTGGGCCGAGGTCACCGACACCGGCATCGTCGGCAGCGACGACGGCGGCCGCAGCTGGCACGCGGCGCTGCCCACGCCGCTGACCATCAACGACCTCGCCGCCGGCGTCGACGGACCCGACCTCCTCGCCTACGCCTCGAGCGCGGGGATCTTCCTCGCCCGCGGCGGCCAGCTGGTGCCGGTCTTCGACGCCGCGGTGCTCGATGGCGACGTGCAGGGGGTGCAGCGCTGGGCGGCCTGCCCCCGCTGCCTGGTCGCCACCCTGCCCGGGGCGGTCGCCACCAGCGCCGACGGGGGCCGCCGCTGGAGCTCCCACCCCACCCGGCTGCCCTTCACGGCGATGCAGTCGTGGGCGGGCGGAGGCCCGGCGCTGCTCGGCCTGGTGCCCGCCCCCGCCTCGGCGGACCACGGCGTCTACCTCTCGACCGACGGCGCCGTCACCTGGACGCGGGTGCTGGACGCCCCGCTCGTCGACCGCCTCCTCCTCCCCACCGCGGGCGGGATCCCCCTGCTCGCCTTCCGCTGGGGGGTCGCCGTCTACCGCAGCACCGACGCCGGACGCACCTGGGCCGCCGAGGGGCCGCTGCGGGGCTGAGCGGCGCCGCTCCCGCGTCGACGACGCCTTCCGCCGGTCACGCGTCGGGCACCCAGCTGCCGTGGAAGCCGAAGGGCACCCGCTGGGGCAGCTCGATGCTGGCCACCGGCGGGGCAGCGAAGTCCGCCGCGTCGAGGATCACCAGCTCGGAGCGGTCGGTGGCGGCGTCGTGGACGTAGGTGAGCAGCCAGCCGGCCTCCTCGGCGTCGCCCTCGGCCGGGGCGAAGACGGCCTCGCCCGGCACCCGGCCGGCCCCGAAGTCGTGGCGCTCGGTGGGCCCGGTGCCCAGGTCGTAGCGGACCAGCGCCGTCGCCGTGCCCTCGAGGAGGTCGCCCTCGACCGCGTAGCCGTAGCGGTGGGGCAGGCCGGTGCGGCGCTCGTCGACGCGGGGGAACTCGATGCGCCGGTCGTCGAGCGCCCTCTCGGTGACGGTGCCGGCCTCGAGGTCGACGGTCCAGCGGTGCAGGGTCGACGGACGGTAGGTCTGGGCGTCGGGCCCGTCGCGCCACAGGTCCGGGTAGCGCACCGCGTCGAGGATGATGCTGGAACCCTCGTCGTGGGCGTTGAGGGTGTGGAAGACGTAGCAGGGCTCGATCTCGAACCAGCGCACCGGGGCGCCGGGGACGTCCCGGGGCATCACCCCGATGCGAGCGCCGTGGGCGTCGCTCCAGGTGTACGGGAGGGTGCCGCGCATCGCCAGGCCGAGGTCGAAGACCACCGGCAGGTCGAGGAAGACCACGTGCCGGCGGGTGATGGCGAAGTCGTGGATCATCGCCGGAGCCGGCACCTCGATCACCCGGCTCTCCACCAGCGTGCCGGCGGCGTCGCTGCGGTGGTACGTCAGGTAGGGCGGCATGAACCCGTAGCCGAAGAAGTGCAGCTCGCCGGTGACCGGGCACTCCTTGGGATGGGCGGTCATCGCGGTGGCGAGGCGGCCGTCCATGTCGCTGACGCCCACCGTCTCGAGCTCGGGGGTGAGCTCGGTGGGCAGGGAGGACTCGACCAGCGCGTAGAGGCGCCCCGCGTGGCAGACGATGTGGGTGTTGGCCACGCCCACGCTCAGATCGACCGAGAAGTCCGGGCGGAGGAGGCTGGCGCCCTCGAGCGCCCGGGTGCGCACCCAGCGGTTGCGGTACCAGGCGGCGCGTCCCTCCTCGAGGCGGACGCCGTGGATCATCCCGTCGCCGAGGAACCAGTGCGGCGACGCGCCGTCGCGGGGATTGGGGCCGTTGCGCAGGAAGCGCCCGTTGAGGCCCGCGGGGATCCGGCCGCGCACGGGGAGGTCGAGGGCGGTGAGCTCCTCGTGGACGGGTGCGAAGTTCCCCCGCAGGTGGAAGGGCACGGTGTCGGTGACGCCGGTCGCGGTCATCTGGTCCCCCCGAACGCGCCTGATCGTCGATCGTCGAGGGGAATGGTGCGCCTCCCCGGCGATTCCCGGGAGGAGAGTCGCGGTCAGCCTCTGGACTGGGTGGCGGCGGTGCGGCGGATGAGCAGGACCAGCGCCACCGCGGCGGCGAGGTCGACGGCGGCGAAGAGCGCGTAGAGCCACCATGCGGTCCCCGCGGGCGCCGGCGTGGCGGGGCCCGGCGCCGCCACCAGCGCGGGAGTGGGCACGCCTCCGCCGGTGAGCGGCGGGGTGTGGTCGAGCGGCGCGGCGGGAGCGGCGCGGACCACCGGGACGACCTCCACCGTCGCCGGCGGCGCGGCGGCCGGGGGGGCCGCGGGCACCACGCTCACGTGCCGCGGCACCCGGGTGACCGGGGCGGGGCGGACCGGCGCCGGCTGGGAGGGCGGCG
>JAQBPH010000259.1:0-6808 GCA_028287625.1 Chloroflexota bacterium
GACCCCCACCCGGGCAACTACCTCTTCCACGGCGGCGGGCGGGTGAGCTTTCTCGACTTCGGGCTGGTGAAGCACTTCACCGAGGAGGACCTGAAGCCGCTCGAGGACGCGTCCCGCTTCCTCGCGGTCGAGAATGACGGCGAGGGCTTCCGCGACGCCCTCGAGCGCGCCGGCTTCCTGCAGCGGGGCGCCCCGGTCTCGACGGCGGTGGTGGTCGAGCACCTCGGCCAGTTCTACCGGACGGTGCTGCGCGACGCGCCGATGACCATCACCCGCGAGTACGCCTCGGCGATGGTGCGCCGCTACTTCAACACCCGCGGGCCGCTCGCCCCCTACAGCGACATCCCCCCTGCCTACGTGGTGCTCCAGCGCATCAACCTGGGCCTCTACGCGGTGCTCGGCAGCCTCGGGGCCACCGCCAACTGGCGGCGCATCGCCGAGGAGATCTGGCCCTTCCGGCTGGGGCCGCCCTCGACCCCGATCGGCGAGGCCGAGGCGCGCTGGGAGGCCGCGCGCCGCGCCGCCTGACGCACCGCGCCGTCCGGCGGGCCGGTCGGTCCCGATGGCTGACCCTGCCGTCGTGTGTAAGACGCCTGTAAACAGCGTTGCGAGCGGGCCCGGGGCACGTATGATCGGGTGCAGCGGCGGCGCTGGCGGGTCGTTGCCGAAGGAAGAGTCCTCCCACAACAGCGGTTTATGAGCTGGTTGACAACGCCGCCCGAGCGCGTCGCGTCCGCGCGCTGGCGCGCACGCCCGGTCCTCAGTGCGATGCTGCGCGTCGCCGTCTTCGTGATGCCCATCGTCGCCGCCCTGGCCCTCTCCTACCTGGTGGGCCGGGTCTTCCGCCGTCCCTCCGACTTCGGCGGCGCCGCCCTCTGGTGGGTGGCCTTCCTGCTCGTCGAGGTGCTCGCCTTCGCCGTCTTCCACTGGATGGCGCAGCGGCTGATCCCGCTGGCGACCCTGCTGCGGCTCTCCCTGCTCTTCCCCGACCGCGCTCCCTCGCGCTTCGCGGTGGCGCGCCGGAGGGTGCGCGACCTCGAGGCCGAGACCGCCTGGGTGGGCGGCAAGGGTGCCGGTGAGGCGCCGGCCCGCGCCACCGAGACCATCGTCACCCTGGTGTCGGCGCTCACCGCCCACGACCGCGCCACCCGCGGGCACTCGGAGCGGGTGCGCATCTTCACCGACATGCTCGCCGACGAGCTCAAGCTGGCCCCGGAGGCCCGCGACCGGCTGCGGTGGGCAGCGCTTCTGCACGACATCGGCAAGCTCAGCGTCCCCGCCACCGTGCTCAACAAGCGCGGCGACCCCGGTCCCGAGGGCTGGAAGAGCCTGCGTCAGCACCCGGTCGAGGGCGCCCGCCTGATCGAGCCGATCCGCGAGTGGCTGGGGGAGTGGGCGCTCGCCGTCGAGCAGCACCACGAGCGCTGGGACGGCAAGGGCTACCCCCGTGGGCTGCGCGGCCGCGAGATCTCGCTCGGCGCCCGCATGGTCGCCGTCGTCGACGCGTTCGAGACCATGACCGCGGCCCGTCCCTACAAGCGGCCGATGGGAGTCGCCGCCGCCCGGCGCGAGCTGGTGCGCTCGTCGGGCACCCATCTCGACCCCACCGTGGTCCGCGCGTTCCTCACCATCTCCATCGGCCGCCTCTGGCGCACCGTGGGCTTCACCGCCTGGCTGGCGCCGCTCGCCGGGGCGCCGCTGGGGCTGATCCCCCGCCTCCTGCCCGCGGGCAGCGGCGCCGCCGGGGTGACCGCCCTGGTCACCACGGGGACGGTGGCGCTGCACCCCGCGGTGCTGCCGACGGCGCCGCCGTCCACGCCCGCGGTGAGCGTCCCGTCGCAGCTCGCGCCGCGGTCGGCGGCATCGGGGAGAACCACCGTCCAGGTGCCCTCGCCGAGCGCCACCTCGCTGACCACGACCGCGTCGACCACCCACGGGGTGTCGTCGACCGCCTCGACCACGACCACCGCGCACACCACGACCACCGGGCACACCACCACCACCACGACCACCACCCATCCGACCACCACGACCACCACCACCACCGGCCCCACGACGAGCACCACCAGGAGCACCACCACCACCAGCGGGCCGGGAACGACCACCACCACGAGCGCACCGAGCACCACCTCGACCGCCTCGCACACCAGCACCTCGCTGGTGACCAGCACCGCCAACGCCACCGGCGCAGCAAGCCCCGGGGCGGCGTCCGCGAGCACCCCCTGACCGGCGCCGCCGCCTCCTCCACGACCACGGAGCAGGCCGGTCACCCGCTGCCCGCCGGGCTGGGCGTCGCCGTGGTCTTCGACTGGGCCCTCGCCGCCCAGCTGGTCACCCAGGGCATCGCCGGGCTCGGCGGGCACCTCGGCCAGTCGGGCGGTGCCGGCGGCCTCGCCGGCCGTCTCGCCGGTGCGGCGGTCGTCGCCGCCCTCGGCGAGGCGCTCCGCCGCGGGGTGCCCGCCGCGCGGGGCGTGCAGATCGGGCTCTGCGCGCTGCTCACCCTCTTCGGGGTGCTCGGGCTGGCCCGTCTCGCCACCGGCCACGGGGTCGGCCGCGGGCAGGTGCTGTCCCTCGCCGTGCTGGTCAGCTTCGCCCCCTTCGTGGTGTGGCGGCTGGCGCTCCCGCGCACCGCCGCCTGGTTCGCGCGCACCCGGGGGGCGGGTGGGGCCCCGCGGCTCAGCGGACCGGGCTGGGTGACGGCGCTGCTGGCCTGGAGCGCCGCCTGGGGGGTGGTGGTGGCCTGGTCGCAGTCGCTGGGACGCTGAAGCCGTCCCGGCGGCCGGGTGGGTGCCCTGGGCGAGAATGTGCCTGATGACCGGCACCGACACCCCCACGCCCCCGCCCACTCCCGCCGCCGGCGGTCGCCGGTTGCGGTTGATCGCCCCGCTGGTGGCGGTGACCGTGGCCCTGGTCCTCGCGGTGCTCATCGCCCGCGCCGGCTCCGGCGGCTCGCCCGGGGGAGCCGCGCCCGGCACCGGCACCCCGGTCGCCGTCTCGGTCGATCCGGCGCGCTGGGAGCTGCCCCGGCTCAACGGCCCGGGACTGGTCCGGCTCGCCGATCTCAGGGGGAGGCCGGTGGTGGTGAACTTCTTCGCCTCGTGGTGCGGTCCCTGCCGGGCGGAGCTGCCGGTCCTGTCGGCGATGTCCACGCAGCTCGGCGACCGGGTGCGCTTCGTCGGCGTCGACGCCGAGGAGTCGGGCGACGGCCTCGCCATGGCGCGGGAGTTCGGCGTCGACCGCTGGCCCCTCGCCCAGGACGTCGGCGGCCGCCTGAACAGCGGGCTGCACGACGCCCTCGGTGCCATGGGCATGCCCGTGACCGCCTTCTACGATGCCCAGGGCAGGCTGCTGGGGGTGAAGCTCGGCACCTTCCTCCACGACACCCTGCGCGACCGCCTCAACCAGCTCTACGGCCTGGGGGTCAGCTGAGCGCCTCCAGGGCGGCGCCGGCCGCAATTCTGCCGCCGCGCAAGCCTGGTGCGGCCATCCGCGTTGGAAGGGTGCAGCGGTCTCGCTGCCCGGCGTCATCGGGACCGCCCGTGACGGCGCCGTGAGGCATTGTGGGAAGTGGACCAGATGCGGTCGTCGACCCCGACCAGGTTTCGCGATCACTACGCCGTCCTCGGCGTCTCGACCGGCGCCACCGAGGCGGAGATCAAGGCCGCCTACCGCGAGCTCGCGAAGCAGTGCCACCCGGACCTCCACCCGGGTGAGGCCGCCGCCGAGCGCTTCCGCCAGATCAGCGAGGCGCGCCGGGTGCTGCTCTCGCCCGGCTCTCGTGCCGCCTTCAACCTCGACCGCATGGAGCACGAGCTGCGGCTCGAGATCGTCAGCGTGGTCCACCTCCGCCGCCGTCCCCAGGCGGCGGGCCCGGCGTCGGCGCCCCCGGTGCCCCGCGCCGAGATCGCCCGCCCGCTCTGGCAGGGAGCCGGCCTGATCGCCGCCGGCATCCTGCTCGTGCTGGTCTGCGTGACCCTGCTGCCCTTCGTCGCCATCAACGGCGGCGCCCAGCCCGTGAACGTCACCGGCTTCGACGGCGGCGCGCTCGCCGGGGTGCTGAACAGCGCCGTCGGCGCGCTGCTCATCGTCCTCGGCGTCGCCGCGGCCCATGGCCCTGCCGGGCAGCGGCGCTGGGAGGTGCTGGTCGCGTTCGCCGGCCTGTGGCTGCTCGCCGTGACCGGCGCCGAGTTCGACCCGCATGTGCTCGTCGGCGGGTTCTTCGCCTCCGACCTCGGCCTGGCGCTCGGCGCCCGGCTGCTCCCCCTGGCGATCGCGCTCACGGTGTGCGGTGCGTGGCTGCTCCGGCCGGTGCGCGAGCCCGCGCCCGCCTCCCGCGCTCAGCCGGCGGGCGCGGCCCCGGAGAGCGCGTAGAGGGTGTCGGGTCGCACCCCGCGCTTCTCGCGGGTGCGGCTTCCCGCCGCCACCAGGAAGCCCTCGGCGGCGAGCGCCTGGAGCGCCGGGCGGATCGCCGAGCGCGAGTAGCCGGTGGCGGCGGCGAGCTCGGTCGCGGACAGCGGCGCGCTGGCGCTCACGATGACGCAGTAGACCGCCTCGCCGACGGAGAGCGCGTACTCGATGCGGGCGAGGGTCGAGGCCTCGTCGTCGCCGGCGTCGTCTCCGGGCGGCTCGAGCATGTCGGACCGGCGGCTGGGACGGCGCCCCTCCCACACCAGCCCGAGCCGGCGCAATTGCGCCACCGCGTTGTGGATGGCGCGCCAGTCGCTGGTCGAGGTGGGGATGCACGCTGTCCCCTGGCCGTCGGGGGCGTACAGCCAGATGTGCCGGGTGCGGCGCTCCTCGCGCCAGCCCTGCTTCCGGGCGACGGCGACGATGTCCGACCAGTCGAGGCTCACGGCGCGGGCTCCACGGTGGCGATGGCAAACCTCCTGGCGCTCACCATCCCAGTACAGCGTACCCCCGTTCGCCGGGGCGAACGGGCCGGGCGGCTGTGACAGGTCGGTTCGGCCCCTGTGACCAGTCCGTCACACCCTCGCCCGGGACGGCGGCGGCGGGTACGGTGTCGGGCCGGGCACACAGGAGGAGCGCACAGGTGATGGATCATGGGAAATGCGTGCCGCGTCTCGGGCGTCACGGACCCGCGGTGACCGCCGTCACCGCACGATGAGACCGGGGCCTGGCCTGGTCCTGGCGGCCGTCCTCGCCGTGGTGCTCCTCACCGCGGCGCTGGTCGCCACCTGGAGCCGCGACTCCGGCCCGCCGACGCGGATCACCCTGAGGATGCCCTGCTCCAGGGTCGACGCCGGCACCGTCGGGCGCAGCGCCTACGGCCTCGACCAGGTGCTGCGCGCCTCCTGCTCGCCGCTCACCGCTCACCGCTGAGCGGGTCACGGCCGAGCCCGTCGCGCCGTCACAATGTGGGGGCGCGCCAGGGTAGCTCAGTGGTCAGAGCAGCGGATTCATAACCCGCAGGCCGTGGGTTCAAGTCCCACCCCTGGTACGCGATTCCTCCCTCCGGCGGCGTTCTCCGCGTAGGAAACGGCGCCGCTCCGGCGTCACACCCGACGGCGTGACGGCGGCGTCTCGGCCGGGTTGCGGTGCCGCCACGCGCGCGGTGCTCGGCACGCCCTCGCCGACGATGTACGGGTCACAGGGGGAGGTCGACTGGTGAGGCGAGACCTGGTGGTGGCCGGCATGGCCGCGGTGCTGGTGCTGGTGGCCGGGTGTGGCGGCGCGCCCCCCCTCCCGGTCGCGATCCCTGCCCCGACCGCCGTCCCGACGCCGGCGCCCACGGCCGAGCCGGCCCCGACCGCAACCGCCGAGCCCGTCCCGATGGCGGTGTCGCAGCTGGTGCCCCCCGCCCCCAGCCCGAGCCCGACCCTGACCCCGGTGGTGCGGGCCCTGGCGCCGGCGCCACGGCCGGCGCGCCGTCCCACCACGGCGCCCACCCCGGCCTCGCAGCCGCCGGTGATCATCAGCCGGGGCTCGCCGCCGGCGCAGGCCCAGCCGGCGAGGGTGGTCAGCGACAACTGGTCGGGCTACGTCGCCCAGGGCGGCGGCCTATGGCAGGTGAGCGGATCGTGGACCGAGCCCTCGGTGCGCTGCACCGCCCCCACCGCCGAGTCGGTGTTCTGGGTCGGCCTGGGCGGCTATCCGGGCTATCCCCTCTACCAGGCGGGCTCGGGGGCCTTCTGCCGCAACGGCGTGCCCATCCACGTGCTCTGGTACGAGCTGCTCACCCCGGGGAGCACCGCCCCGCTGACGGCGCTGGTGCAGATCAACCCCGGTGACCTGGTCTCCGCCGCCATCACCCTGCGCAGCGGCGCCGGCGGCGGCCAGGTCCATCTCGCCGACGGGACCACCGGCTACACCCGGGACGTCGCCTTCACCCCGGTGGCCGACTCCCTGGGCAGCGCCGAGTGGATCGTCGAGGCGACCAGCCACGGCGGCACGGTCTCGACCCTGGCCGACTTCGCCTCGGTGAGCTTCGCGGGCTGCAGTGCCAACCTCGGCGCCGCCGGGGTGGCCGCCTCGCCGGCCGCGCAGCTCACCGAGCTCTCCCTCAGCGACCGCAGCGGCGGCCGGGCCGAACCGGGGGCGGTCCGCACCTCGGCGGGCGGAGGCGGCTTCTCGGTGAGCTACCTGGGCGCCTGATCAGACCAGGCGCCGGTCGCTGGCCCAGCGGGCCAGCTCGTGGCGGCTGCTGAGCTGCAGCTTGCGCAGCACCGACGAGACGTGGGTCTCCACCGTCCGGCCGAGAGGTGGAGGCTCTGGGCCACCTCCTTGTCGCTGTAGCCGCGGGCGATGTGGCGGAGCACCTCGCGCTCGCGGGCGGTGAGCTGGTCGAGCT
>JAQBPH010000267.1:0-4739 GCA_028287625.1 Chloroflexota bacterium
GGTCGGGCACGGCGACCGGGCGCGGCCGGGGGCCGTCGGCGCCGCGGACGGTGGCGACGGTCTGCTGGATCTGGTCGCGCGCCGCCGCCTCGTCGCCGTCGACGTCGCGGGCGAGGCGGAGGATGAAGTCCACCGCGGCGACGTCACCGGGGTCGGCGGCGAGGGCGCGGAGCAGCAGCTCCCGGGCGCCGCGGGAGTCGCGGTGCGCCGCCATCGCCACCAGGGCGGCGCCCTCGAGCGCGTCGGGGTCGCGCGGGGTGAGCGCCACCAGCCGGGTGTAGACCTTCTCGGCGGCGGCGAAGTCGGGCTGCTGGATGGCCACGCTGCCCAGCGAGGCGAGCAGCTGGGCGTCGGAGGGAGCGAGCGCCAGCGCCGCGTCCAGCACCCGGTGAGCGCCGTCGAGCTGGCTGCTGTCGATGTAGGCGCCGGCGAGCTCGGTGGAGCGCTCCACCCAGCCGGGCTGCTGCTCGTGGGCGGCGATGGAGGCGGCCAGCGCACCCGCCCTGTCACCGGTGTCGCGGGCGAGGTTGGCCTGCTCGCGATGCAGCTCGGCGCGCTGGTAGGCGCTGGAGCGCGGCCCGATCGCCGCCCTGGCGGCGTCGATGTGGCTCCGCGCCGCGTCGGTGTCACCGTGGTCGGCGAGCGCCTCGCTGTAGTACAGCTGGGCGAGGGGGTCGTGGGGCGCCAGCGACACCGCCGTGGCCCCGGCCCTCACCGCCTCCTCGAGATGCGTCGACCAGTCCTGGACGCGGCAGAGGACGGCGTGGGCGCGCCCGTCGCGGGGCCCGGCGGCGACCCCGGCGCGGGCCTCGGCGAGCGCCGCGGTGAAGTCCTGGCGGTAGTTGAGGAACAGCGCGTAGGCGGCGTGGGCGACGGGGTCGCCGGGGGCGCGCGCGACCAGCTGCGCGTAGCCGCGCTGGGCCTGCTCGTAGTGGTTGTCGAAGAACAGCGCGTCCGCCGCCGCCAGGGCCGCCGTCACCGCCTGGGGCGTCATCGGCGCCGGTGACCGGACCGGCGTGGATGAGCACGCCGCCAGCAGCAGCGCGGCGAGGAGGAGGACGGCGGGCAGCCGGCGGCCGCCCACTCAGGGCGCCACGATGCCGCTGGTGCGGGTGACCTCGATGCCCATCTGGTCGAGCCCGGTGATGACCCGGTTGATGCCGATGCTGTCGGTGGCCATGTGGCCGGTGACCACCAGGCTCTTGCCCGGCTCCGCCTCGGCGCGCAGGCGCTGCACGTCCGGCTCGGCGCAGTGCATGGCGAAGACGGTGTCGACGCCGTGCCGCCAGTACTCACGAAAGACGTGATAGCCGCCGTTGGTGCCGCCCGCCATCGCCACCGTCCACCGGCCCAGCGGCGACCGCGGCTCGCCCACCCACTGCTCGGGACGGGTCAGCGCCGCCTCGATCTCCGGGAACTCCTGGAACCAGCCCAGCACCTCGCCCACCGGGCTGCCGGCGCCGTCGTGGCGGCGCAGCATCTCGACGATAGCCTCGCGGCCGAGGAGGTCGCAGGCGAGGTGCACGTTGCAGAAGGGCAGGCCGATGAGCCGGGCGGTGCCCACCACGGCGTCGTAGTTGCTCATGTGGGCGGCGCGATGCGACGGGCCCAGCCGCTCCTCGATCGCGGCCTCGGCGACCTCGCGGGGGATGCCCTCGGCGGTCATCTGCTCCACCTGGCGGCGGACCACCCTGCCGAAGTCCATGCGGGCACGGTCGCCGGCGGGGTGGTGGGCGATCACCGCGTCGTAGCCGGCGTCACGCGCGTAGACCAGCTCGCCGACGCTGATGTCGATGCCGAAGAGCACGCGGCGGACGTCGCCCGGCGCCTCGACGTAGACCTGGGAGTCGGCGGGCACCGACTGGCAGCCGGCCAGCCGGGCGGACCACTCCAGGACGCCGGCCAGGTTCATCGCAGCCCCTCCCGGTGCGGCGCGCCGACCGGCACCGTGATCGGCCTCCGCCCGCCACCGCGGCCGGTCTGGTAGCCGAGCTCCGCGGCAGCGTAGCAGGCCACCCCGAGGGCGATGCCCACGACCACGTCGGCGACGTAGTGCTCGCCCAGATAGATGACCCCGAAGGAGATCGTCGCCGGGTAGAGCATCCACAGCCAGGAGGAGGGCCGGCGCACCCCACGCACCGCGACGACGGCGCAGGCGATGACCATCGGCACCGAGACGTGGAGCGATGGCATGGCGGCGTTGGGCTCGGGATCGGCGCCGGCGTACAGGGTGCCGAAGCTGCCCAGCCCCTGCAGGGTCTCGACGACGATCCGGTGCACCGGCGGCAGGTGGCCGTGCTGCGCCGCCAGCCAGGGCGGCATCTCCGGATAGAGGAGGTAGACCAGGAAGCCGGCGGCCATGACCATGACGTAGGCACCCACGAAGGTGCCGAAGCGGTCGCGGTGCCAGATCCAGAGCCACAGGGCCGCCACCAGCGGCGCGGCGAAGTGGAAGAGGTACTCGCCGGCGAGGACGAGCCCGAGCCCCCGCCCGAACTCGCTGACGCCGATGTGCTCCTGCAGCCACCAGGTCCAGATCACGCCGCCGAAGAGGCTCTTCTCGAGGACGATGGGGGCGAGCACGTGGACGCTGCCGGCGACCTTCGCGCCCACGCCGGTGAGGTCCTCGAACATCACCGCGACGAAGAGGAAGGGGAGCCAGTCCCAGACGAAGGGACGGGCCCGGCCGAACACCGCGAAGCCCACCAGCACCAGGATCAGGGCGTGCTCCGAGGTCAGCCCGACCTGGCGGGTGGCCATGAGCCCGATCGAGGCGACCGCGTAGGCGGCCATCGCGCCGTACACCAGCGGGCGCTGCCGGAAGGCGTGGACGCTGCGCCGCTCCGGGGGCGCGGCGATGGCCGCGTTGACCGAGCGGGCGGCGCGGAGCACCCCGACGACCGCCGCGCCCAGACCGCCGGCGGAGCCCGCCGGAGGCGGCGGTTCCACCCACCCCGAGGCGCCCTGCGGCCCCTCCACCGGCGTGCGCTGACGGTCCCCCTGGGGCCGCATCCCACACTCCCGAAATCCGTGTCTCCCCCGGAAGGGGTATACCCGTCCGGTCGTCGCACCGCTAGCGTACTGCTAGTAGACGGTCCGGACCCCTCGGAAAGGGCGGATTCGAGGGGGCCGAGGGAAGGGATGCAACCTTTACGTGACCCGTGACGTATGGAAGAGCGGGAATGAGCGCGCTGCGAGAGACGAACGAGCAGATCCTGGCGGGAATACGGCACCGTTGGCGGAGCGATGCCGAGCGTCGGCGGATGGCCGAGCCCATCCGCCTCATCGACGGCCTGATCGCCGACCTGGAGGAGCTGCATCTCACCGAACGCAAGCGCGTTCCACCGTCGTACGAGGCGCGGCTCATCCAGCTCACCGCGATCCTGCCCCCCGAGGTCCGGCAGGAGCTTCGCAGCCGGGTGACCATCGTCCACCTCATGGACCGGCTCTACGAGATCCAGGGGCGGCTGCTCGCCCGCAAGGCCACCGACCGCGGCGACGACTTCGACGGCGGCGACCGCGGACCGCAGAGCCCGCACAGCCCCACCCGGGTCGCCGAGCCCGCGGCGTAACCTTCCTGTAGGCTCGGGCGGATGTCCGCCGCAGCCCCGGTCCGCGCCGCCGTGCTCACCGTGAGCGACGCCGGCGCGCGCGGCGAGCGCGCCGACACCAGCGGCGACGTCATCTGCAGCCGCCTCGAGGCGCTGCCCGCCACCCTGGTGAGCCGCGGCATCGTCCCCGACGAGCCCGAGGCGATCCGCGCCGCGGTGGTCGAGGCCACCGCCGTCGCCGGGCTGCTGGTGATCACCGGGGGCACCGGGGTGGGCCCCCGCGACGTCACCCCCCAGAGCGTGGGCCCGCTGCTCGACTACGAGGTGCCGGGCATGGCGGAGGCGATGCGGCTGCGGGGGCTCGCGTCGACGCCGCACGCCATGCTCTCCCGGCAGGTGGTCGGCGTCCGCGGCGGCTGCCTGCTGCTCTGCCTCCCCGGCAGCCCGAAGGCGGTGGCCGAGTGCCTCGACGCGGTCTGGGAGGCGCTCCCCCACGCCCTGCGCCTGCTCGCCGGCGAGCGCTCCTGCCACGAGCCTCCGGCGAGGGGCAGGTAGGCGATGCTCGGCTGTTCTGCCGCCGGTGGAGATGCTCGGGTGTTGTGGGGCCGGTCGAGATGCTCGGGTGTTGTGGGGCCGGTGGAGATGCCCGGTGGTTCTGCCGCCGGTGGAGATGCCCGGCTGTTCTGCCGCCGGTCGAGATGTGCCCGGGTGTTCTGCGGCCGGTGGAGATGCCCGGCTGTTCTGCCGCCGGTTGAGATTCGCGGCCAGCCGCTCTGCCGCCGGTTTTGACTCGCCGGCACTCGCCGGCGGCGCGCGCTTCGCGCTCGCAATTTGCTCCTCCACCGGCCGAGGTACGACGCGAGGAACGCTGCGCGTTCCTCCTGGAAGCCCGCACGATCCACGGAGAGGGCGGCCGGCTCAGTGTCGCCGGGTCGCGCGTGATGCCCATGCGGGGTTCAAGCGCCCCACCCGTGAAGCCGCTCGGGGGGTCCGGTGTGAGCAACGCCGTGCGTTGCTCGTGGTACCTCTGCCTGACGACCCTTCACGCTGAGCGCGCGAAGCGCGCGTCGCCGGCGAGTGCCGGCGTGGAGGGGGGCAGCGCCGGCATCGGGCGCGCCAGCGCACGATGTCTTGCGCTACACGGGGGAGGCGGAGCCTCCCCCCGGTAAAGACCGGCGGCAGAGCGGC
>JAQBPH010000314.1:0-9063 GCA_028287625.1 Chloroflexota bacterium
GCTGGTCGTGGCCTTGGGGCTATTCTTGTGGGAGTACGCCAATCAGCTGCTCTACACCAAGATCCTCCGCGAAAAGTTCAGCGTGGCGGTTGGCGTTGCCGCCACCCTTGCGGAGGCGGTAGAGCGCATCGGCCTACAGGACGACATCTTCTTCAGCGACCGCTTCCTGCTCCCCCGCCCGCTGCTCAAGGCGATCCTCAGCGAGCGCCCGGTGGTGCTGCTCATCGACGAGATCGACAAGGGCGACGCCGAGTTCGAGGCCTTCCTGCTCGAGATGCTCGGCGACTACCAGGTCACCGTACCCGAGCTGGGCACGCTGACCGCCCGCACCCGGCCGGTGACGGTGCTCACCAGCAACGCCCAGCGGGAGCTGAGCGACGCGCTGCGGCGGCGGTGCCTCCACCTCCACCTCGGCTTCCCCGGCCCGGAGCGCGAGCGCGACATCATCCGCCGTCGCGTGCCCGAGGCCTCGGCCGAGCTGGCCCGGCAGGTCGCCCACGCGATGGCGAAGCTGCGCACCCTGGGCCTGCGCAAGCTCCCCAGCATCTCCGAGTCGATCGACTGGGCCCGCGCCCTGGTGCTGCTCAACGCCGAGACCCTGGAGCCGGCCGTGATCTCCGAGACGCTGTCGCTGGTGCTGAAGTACGAGGGCGACGTTCGCAAGGGCCGCGAGTCGCTCCACGCTCTGCTCAGCTAGCGGGGCGGGCGGTGGACGAGCACATCCTCCAGTTCGTCGCGGCGCTGCGGGCGGCGGGGGTGCGGGTGTCGCCGCCCGAGGCCGCCGAGGCGCTGATGGCTGCGGGCAGCGTCGAGCTCGACGACCGCCGCACCTTCCGGGCGGCGCTCCGCGGCACCCTGGTGAAGCGCAGCATCGACCTCGAGCTCTTCGAGCAGCTCTTCGAGCTCTACTTCACGCCGTACGGCAGCCGCAGCGTGGTGCTCCCCGGCGTCGACCCCGTTGACGACCTCCCCCCGCTGCCGCCGGAGGCGCTCGACGCCCTCGGCGCCGAGCTCCAGGAGCTGCTCGACCGGCTCCTGGAGATGGGCGACCTCGAGCTCGCGCTGATGGTCCGCGAGGCGGCGCGCGAGGCGACGGCCGGCCTGGAGTCGCTGCTGCAGCGGGGCATGGCGGGCCGCTCCATCCTCGAGGCCCTGGGCGCGGGCTCGGGCGCCGACGCCGCCCTCGACCGATTCCAGGCGTCGCTGCTCGCCGCCGGGATGGACGAGGCCTCGGCGCGCGCCTGGCGGGAGCGGATGCGCCAGCAGCTCGACCGGCTGCGGGCCACGGTCCGCGGCACCGTCGACGCCGAGTTCGAGCGCGTCGACGCCCAGCGCCGCCGCGAGCGGCTGCGCTCCGACCTCGGTCGCGCCCCGCTGGGGGCGTTCTCGCCGCGCGAGTCGGCGGAGATGGCACGGCTGGTGGAACGGCTGGGACGCAAGCTGGACTCGCTGCCCGAGCTGCGCCGCCGCCCTCGCCATCGCGGCGCGCCCGACATGCAGCGCACCTGGCGGGCCAACCTGCAGTCGGGCGGCGTGCCCTTCCGGCTGCGCTGGAGGAAGCCGCCCCAGCACAGGCCCCAGGTGGCCGCGCTGTGCGACATCAGCAACTCGATGCAGTCGACGGTGCGCTTCATGCTGCACTTCCTGTACCGCCTCCAGGACCGCTTCAGCCGGGTGCGCACCTTCGTGTTCGTCAGCGGCACGGTGGAGGTGACCGGCGAGTTCGCCGAGGCCGACGCCGCCACCGCCATCGACCGCGCCATGCAGCCCAGGGACATCGGCTGGTACTCGTCGACGAACTATGGCCGCAGCCTGGAGAGCTTCGCCTCCGAGTACCCCGACGCGGTCAGCCCCCGCACCATCCTGCTGGTGCTGGGCGACGGCCGGGGCAACTACACCCCGCCGCGCGCCGAGGTGCTCGGCAGCCTGCGGGCGCGGGCCCGGCGGGTGGTGTGGTTCAACCCCGAGGCGCGGCTGAGCTGGGGGCTCGGCGACTCCTCGATGCCCGCGTACGTGCCGCACTGCACCCAGGTGGCCGAGGTGCGCAACCTCGCCCAGCTGGAGGCGGCGATCGACGCCATGGTCGCGCCCCCCGGGAGGTAGCCGATGCCCGACACCGCCGCACGCCTCACCGAGCTCGGCATCGAGCTGCCCGACCCGCCGGCCGCGCTCGGCGCCTACGTGCCCTCCCTGATCGCCGGCGAGCTCCTCTACACCAGCGGGGTGCTCCCCCTCGCCCACGGCGAGCTGCGCTGCGTGGGAGTGGTCGGCGCCGACCTCGGCGTCGAGGCGGCGGCGGCGGGAGCCCGGCTCTGCGCGCTCAACCTGCTCTCGCTGATCCGCGCCGCCACGGGCTCGCTCGACGCCGTCCGCCAGGTGCTCCGCCTCGAGGGCTACGTGCGCAGCGCCCCGGGCTTCACCGCGCAGCCGGCGGTGCTCAACGGCGCCTCCGAGCTGATGGTGGCGGTGCTCGGCGAGCGCGGCCGGCACACCCGCGCCGCCGTCGGCGTCGCCGAGCTGCCCCTGGGGGCGGCGGTCGAGATCAGCGCGGTGGTGCACATCGACCCCGATGCTGTGCGCGGAGGCTGAGGCGGCTGCGCCGTGGACGCGGGGTATCCTGACCGGCCAGGTGATCGCCAGCTCCCTCCTCCACCTCAGCTACCCGCTCGCGTTCGCGGCCGGGATGGTCTCCTTCCTGTCGCCGTGCGTCTTCCCGCTGGCGCCCGCCTACCTCGCCTACCTCGGCGGCCGCGCCGGCGAGCCCGCGCAGGAGCCGGTGGTGGGCGCCCCCGGCGAGGGCCCGGGGGCGGCGGTGGCGGTGGCGGTCCGCGGCGGCCGGGTGGCCACCCGGGTGCCGGTGCTCGCGAACGGCACCGCCTTCGTGGCCGGGTTCAGCCTGGTGTTCATCGGCTTCTACTACGTGCTCCGCGCCCTCGACGTCACCGTGCTGGTGACCCACCAGCGCGCCGTGGACCTGGTCGCGGGCAGCATCGTCATCGTGCTCGCCCTGCAGACCCTGGGGGTGCTCCGCATCGGCGCGCTGATGCGCGAGGTGCGCATCCACCGGCTGCCCCGCCACGGCGGCCCGCTCGGCGGGCTGCTGCTCGGCGTCACCTTCGCCGCCGGGTGGACGCCCTGCATCGGCCCCCAGCTCAGCGCCATCCTCAGCGTCGCCCAGGACGGTCGCTTCGACGGGCTGCCGGTGATGATCGCCTACTGCCTGGGGCTGGCGGTGCCGTTCATGCTGCTGGCGGCGCTCACCGACCGGCTGCAGGGGCCGATCCGCGCCGTCAACCGGCACCTCGGCGTGGTCAACCTGATCGGCGGGGCACTGCTGCTGGTCTTCGGGGTGCTGCTCCTCGCCGACCGCTTCTCGGTGTTCAGCCACTTCGCCGTGCAGTCGCCCTTCGACCTGTGAGCGCCGCTCCGCCCGTCCCCGCCCGCACCCTCGACCTGCGCGGCGTGGGCTGCCCGCTGAACTACGTGAAGACCCGCGTGGCCCTCGACGCCGTCGACCCGGGCCAGTGCGTGGAGGTCTGGCTCGACCACGGCGAGCCGGAGGAGAACGTCCCTCGCTCCTGCGAGGAGGACGGCTTCCCGGTGCTCGTGCTCGAGGAGTCGGCCGGGGGCTACGTGCGGGTGGTGGTCGCCCGCCCGCAGTAGCCCCGCCGGCTCCGACGGTCTACTCGCTGCGGCGCCGCCTCCGGCCCGCGATCAGCGCACCCGCGCCCGCGGTGGTGAGCAGCAGGCCGGCCGCGAAGGGCACCTCCGCGCCGGTCTTGGGAACGGCGGTCACCGGAGCCTTCGCGGACACGGCCTTGACCCCGCCGGTGGCGGGCGGGGCAGCGGGCGGGGGCAGGGGCACGGAGACGCCGCCCACGCTCGTGGTGGAGCTCGTGGTGCAGGTCTCCTTGTCCTTCTTGTCCTTGTCGTCCACCTTCTTGTCCTTGTCGTCGTCCGACTTGTCGGAGTCCTTGTCCTTGTCGGTGTCCGGCTTGTCGGTACCGGAGTCCTTCTCGGCGGGCGTCGCCTGGTTGGTGACATCGGGCTTCGCCCTGTCGTCGGACTTGCTCTTGTCGCACTCCGTCGACGTCACCGCCGGCGCCGCCAGGGCGGGCGATCCGGCCGGCGAGTCCGCCGCGGTGGCGGCGCGCGCGGAGCCGATCCCGCTGTGCCCCATCAGCGCGGCTCCCCCGATGGTGAGCGCGACGGCGGCGGCCCGAACCGCGGTGAACATCCCCTTCCTCTGACTCATGGGAACACCTCTCGCCGAACGAAGAATGAGTGCCTTGATGCAATCTCTCGTGGGCGGGATCCTACCATCCGCGACCCACGAGTGCACAGACTGAATAGGTCCGCGAGTGTGACGCGTTCGGGTGGGGTTGCGCTACCCCCTGGCCGCCGGGAGCCGCACGATCACCCGGGTCCAGCGGCTCTCCTCGCTCTCGATCGACACCTCGCCGCCCTGGGCGCGGACCAGCCCCTGGACGATGCTGAGGCCGAGCCCGCTGCCGCCCTCCTCGCGCGCCCGGGTCTTCTCGCCGCGGTAGAAGCGCTCGAAGAGATGGGGGAGGTCGGCGGCGGAGATGCCCGGGCCCTCGTCGAGCACGCTGAAGCGCGCCTGCCCGTCCTCGGCCTCGGTCGACCACACCTGCCGCGCTCCAGGGGCGTACTTGCAGGCGTTGACCAGAAGGTTGCGGGCCACGGTGATCAACGCGCCGCGGTCGGCGGTGACCGTCACCGGCGGGCTGGCGAAGCGCCGCTCCAGCTCCTCCGGCATCCCCGGCAGACCCTCGTCGAGCACGCCGGCGAGCACCTCGTTGAGGTCGATCCGCTCCGGGTTCGCCGGCGGCTGGGCGTCGATCCGCGCCAGGGTGAGCAGGTCGAGCACGAGCACCCGCATCCGCTCCGACTCGCGCGCCATCGCCGAGAGCGCCGCCTCCAGCGACACCGGGTCGCGGGAGACGCCGCGCCGCAGCACGTCGATGTATCCCTTCAGCGCGGTCACCGGGGTGCGCAGCTCGTGGGACGCGTCGGCGATGAACCGCCGCGTCCGCGCCTCCGACTCCGCCTGGGCGGCGAAGGCCACCTCGATCCGGTCGGCCATGTCGTCGAAGGCGCGCGCCAGGGTGCCCACCTCGTCGCCACGCTCCGGCAGCCGGCTGCGGGCGCGGAGGTCGCCGGCGGCGAGCCTCCCCGCCGTGGCGGTGACGCGGTGGAGCGGGCCGAGGGCGCGCTCGGTGAGCCAGAGCCCGGCGAGCAGGGCCAGGACGAGCACCGCGCCGCCGCCGAGCAGCAGCGCGTTGCGGTCGGTGGCGAGCACGCCGTCGACCGGTGCCATCGGGGTGCCGAGCTGGGCGGCGAGGCAGGCGGGGGCTCGCGAGGCCACGCTGGAGTGGACCGGGAAGGCGACCACCAGCTGACCCTCGCCGCTGGCGTTGTCGATCACCTCCGCGGCGGACTCGCGGCCGGCGAGGGCGCCGTCGAGCGCGGTCGAGGACAGCCGGGGCAGGGCGGCCAGGCTGGCCGGGAAGTGCGCTCCGATGACGTCGAGGTTGGCGTTGTAGACGGCGACGGA
This sequence comes from Chloroflexota bacterium, assembly GCA_028287625.1. Classification (GTDB taxonomy): domain Bacteria; phylum Chloroflexota; class Dormibacteria; order Aeolococcales; family Aeolococcaceae; genus CF-96. Next base: position 5,579 of record JAQBPH010000314.1, read on the forward strand.
GACACTCTGCCCGGAGACGACGGAGGTGCGGGTGGCGAGGAAGCTGGCGACCCGGGCGACCACCGCGCCGGGGACGGACGCGCACCTCCGGCCCGACATCACCGCCTTGATCTCGGCCGTGGTCGGGTTCACCGGCGCCGCCGGGCTGGCGGCGGCGGGACCCGGCGAGGGCGTCGCCGCCGGCGTCCGCCGGGCCGGGGGGAGCTGCCGCACCGCGCCGGCGCTGAGGTCGCGGACCGCCCCCTGCAGGTCGCCGCGCAGATCGGTCACCCGGGTGCTCATCAGGCTGCGCTGCAGGGCCACGTACTGGAAGCCGCCGAGGGCGGCGAGGAGCAGGGCGAGCAGCGCGACGTAGGTGAGCGTCAGCCGCCAGCGCAGCGAGCCCAGGGCGCGGAGGACCCTGCCGGGCGAGGCCGTCGGCTCAGACCTCCGCCACCGCGCCCACCTCGGTGCGCAGCCGGTAGCCGACGCCGCGCACCGTCTGGATGCGCTGGTGCTGCGGATCGACGAGCTTCTGCCGCAGGTATCGGACGTAGACCTCGACGTTGTTCTCGTCGCCGAAGAAGTTGTAGCCCCAGACCTCGTCGAGGATGCGCTGGCGGGGCAGCACCTGGTCCGCGTTGAGGGCGAGGAAGTGGAGCAGGTCGAACTCGCGGACGCTGAGCTCGATGAGCCGCTCGCCGAGCCGCACCTCCCGGGTGGCGGTATCGATGCTCAGCTCGCCGGCGCGCACCACCCGGGCGAGGTCGGGCTGGCGGCGGCGGAGCACGGCGCGCACCCGGGCGAGCAGCTCTCCGAACTCGAACGGCTTGACCAGGTAGTCGTCGGCGCCCAGCTCCAACCCCTGGATGCGGTCGGCGGTCTCGTCCCGGGCACTGAGGATGATCAGCCCGCGGTTGCGGTCGCCGGCGAGGGCGCGGCAGAGCTCCCAGCCGTCCATCCGGGGCATCATCAGGTCGAGGACCACGATCTGCGGCTTGAAGTCGTCGACGACGCGGAGCGCCGCACGCCCGTCGGGCGCGGTGCGCACCTCGAAGCCCTCGTGCCGAAGTCCGAGGGCGATGAAGTCGGTGATGCTCGGCTCGTCGTCGACGACCAGCACACGGGGCACGCTCATGCTGGCCCGAGTATATGGACGCTCCGAGCCGCCCAGACCCTCCGGGGGCGGTTCTCAACGAGCTCTCAACCGGCGGTGGGAGGGCGGTTGACGCTCACCGACGCGCTGCGCAGCCGCTCGCCCTCGCGCCAGCGCACCGTGATGACGTCGCCCTCACGCCGCCAGCGAGCCCGCTCCAGGGCGGTGGCATCGGCGTGGGCGCGCTCGGCGATCGCGGTGCGGAAGCGCTCAGGGAGCTCGGCCCAGCCTCCCCGGGCGCCGCGGCGGGGCAGACCGGTGCGGAACACGGTCCAGCAGGCGTCGGGGGCGGTCACCACCACCGCGTCGGCCTGGCCGCTCTCGAGCAGCTCGAGGCCATACGGGGCCTCGCCCTCCCAGGGCATCCAGACCAGCGCCCGCTCCTCGGCCACCCACCAGGCGGACGGCTCCTCGCCGGGCCGGTGCGGCATCCGCGCCGGGCGGTGATGGGCGGCGGCGACCCGCAGCGCCACCGCGCCCAGCCGCTCGCGGTCGGCGGGGTCGCCACCCAGCATCCCCGCGGTGGTCGACGCCTGCCCCATGTCCCGCGCCGCCGTCGCGGGGTAGGCGTGGCGCACCAGCCCCAGCGAGCCGTCCCGCACCTGCTCGCCGGCCCCCGCCCCGAGCCAGTCGTCCCAGGGCAGCTCGACCGCGGCGGAGAGCAGCGCCTCGCCGGGCAGGGCGCTGCCGTGGCGGGCGGCGACGGGGGCCGCGGGCTCCTCGTCGGGATCGGGGAGGCGGAAGCCGGTCATCCGCGAGCCAGGGTAGCGAGGTGTGAACCCGTGATATATGGGGCATACGCAGTGGCGCCAGTGCCACTGCCGCGTTGGAGGGCCCGCCGGTGTCCGGCATCCCCACCCCGGAGGAGGCGGTCGCCGCCGCCCGCCAGGCCGGACTGCGCCACGTCGACGACTCCGGCCCGGGCATCCGGCGGGAGCGGCACGGCGAGGAGTTCGTCTACCTCGACCCGGAGGGACGGCGGATCACCGACACCGAGACGCTGCTGCGCATCAGGCACCTCGCCATCCCCCCGGCGTGGACCGACGTCTGGATCTGCCCCAGCGATCGCGGTCACATCCAGGCCACCGGCCGCGACGCCCGGCGGCGAAAGGTCTACCGCTACCACGACCGCTGGCGCGAGGTGCGCGACGCCCACAAGTACGAGCACACCATCGCCTTCGCCCGGGCGCTGCCGAGGATCCGCCGGCGGGTCGCCCGCGACATGGGCCGCCCGGGACTGCCCCGCGAGAAGGTGGTGGCCTGCGCGGTGCGGCTGCTCGAGACCAGCCTGATCCGCGTCGGCAACGACGAGTACGCGCGGCAGAACCAGCACTACGGGCTGACCACCCTGCGCCAGGAGCACGCCGAGATCAGCGGGTCGACGGTGTGCTTCGTCTTCCGCGGCAAGAGCGGGGTCGACCACAGCATCGCCATCACCGACCGCCGCCTGGCCAAGGTGCTGCGGAGCTGCCAGGAGCTGCCCGGCCAGCGCCTGCTCGAGTACGTGGACGGCGACGGCGCGATCCACGGCATCCACTCCCAGGACGTCAACGACTACCTCCATCAGGCGGGCGGCCGCGAGTTCACCGCCAAGGACTTCCGCACCTGGGCGGGCACGGTCCTCGCCGCTCACGCGCTCCGCGAGTTCGAGCGCTTCGACTCCCAGGCTCAGGCGAAGCGCAACCTGCTGAAGGCCATCGACATGGTCGCCGGGCGCCTGGGCAACACCCGGGCGGTGTGCCGCAAGTGCTACATCCACCCAGCCGTCGTCGACTCCTACATGGACGGCACGCTGGCGGAGCTGCTCGAGTCGCGGGTGACCGCCGAGCTCAGCTCCGACCTCCACCGGCTCTCCCCCGAGGAGGCGGCGGTGCTCGGGGTGCTGCAGCAGCGGCTGAGCCGTGAGGGCAGGAGGCGGGGACGGGCGGCCTGACACCGGCGTGTATCCTCCGGCGGATGGCGATCTCGACGCGCGCCCTGGACCGGGTGCGGCTGGCGCCCGGGCTCTCGGCGGCCGAGGTCCATGCCCACACCACCGCGAGCGACGGCATGGTCTCGCCCGAGGAGCTGGTCGCCGCCGCCGCCGCCGCCGGCATCGCCGTGCTCTGCGTCACCGACCACGACACCATGGCGTCCACCGCCCGGGCGGTCGAGGCCGGCGCCCGGCAGGGCGTCGAGGTGGTGCCCGGCGAGGAGGTGACCACCGCGGCGCCGGCGAGCGTGCACGTGGTCGGGCTCTGGCTGGAGCGCCCGGTGCGCATGGGGATGTGCATCGAGGACACCGTGGACGCCATCCACGACCTGGGCGGGGTGGCGGTGCTGCCCCACCCGTTCATGCCCACCTACTTCG
>JAQBPH010000346.1:0-3107 GCA_028287625.1 Chloroflexota bacterium
GTGGGCGGCGCGCCCCCCGCCGAGACGCCGGCGCCGCGATGCCCGGTGAGCCACGGGACGGACGCGGATCAGGACACGCCCGACCCCTACGCGGCGGTCGCCGACCTCGCCCGCGGCTCGCAGCGCGTCGACCCCGAGGTCGCCCGCGAGATGACCCGCGCCGCCGCTGAGGCCCGGGCGCGGCTGCGCGGCCTCAACGAGGTGACCGCCGGCTTCGTCGAGACCCTGGGCAAGAAGATGGGCTACGGCCATCCCGCCTCGCCGCTCACCCACGAGCTCTTCCAGCGCTTCACCTGGACCCCCGAGGCGGAGCAGCGGCTCACCCACGTGCCCGACTTCTGCCGGGAGATGGTGCGCTGGCGGGTGGAGTGGTTCGCGAACAAGCGCGGCCTGGGACCCGTGATCACCCCCGAGCTGGTCGAGGGCAAGCTCGCCGCCTGGGGCGAGGTCTCCACCCAGATCCAGGCGGCGGGGGCGCGGCTGCCCTGGACCGACGCGGCGCGCGCGCGCCTCGACCGGGTGCCGGACTCGGTGCGCGGCGAGGTGATGCAGGCGATCGAGGGCAACGCCCGCGCGGCCGGCGCCACCGAGGTGGACGACGCCGCCCTCGACGCCATGGTCGGCCACTGGACGGTCAGCGGCGACTTCCACCAGGGCCGCTTCGGGTTCAAGGCACCGGGCCCCGCGGAGCGGTGATCCCGGCGCTCACCGTGCCCACGCCCGACTGGCCGGTGGTCGGGGACCAGCTGCCGATCGCCCTCCTCTTCACCGTCCACATCGCCGTCGCCGAGTTCAGCCTCGGGGTCATCACCCTGGCGCCGATCTTCGAGGCCTGGGCCGCGGGCGGCGGTGGGGAGCGCGCGCTGCGGCTGGCGCGCCAGCTGGCCCGTGCCTACTACCTGCTCTTCAGCCTCGGGGCGACCCTCGGGGTGTTCGCGGTGACCGCGCTGATCGGGTTGTGGGGCAACCAGATCGGCACCCTGGTCAACCGCTTCCTGCCCCTCGTCGCCGTCGCCTTCGGCACCTTCCTGGTGCTGACGCCGCTGCTGATCCTCTACGAGAACAGCTTCGAGCGCATGCCACGGGGGCGGCACCTTGTCCTCGGCATCGCCGTCGCCGTGCTGCAGACCTTCTTCATGGTGTGCATCGTCGCCATCGACAGCTACATGATCACCCCGCGGCACGCTGGCCTCCTCGGTGGGGCGCTCAACCCGGTGTACTGGGACCTGCTGCTCCACCGGCTGGTGGGCAACGTGAGCTGGGCGGCGCTCTTCGTCGCCGCGTACGCGGTGCTGCGCCTGCGCCGCGCCGCCGACGAGGGCGAGCGCGCCTATCGCGCCTGGAGCGCGGGGGTGCTGCTGCGCATCGGCACCGCCACCCTGGTGCTGATGCCGGTGCTCGGCTTCCTCATCATGCTCACCCTGCGCGACAACGCCCGCGGCTTTCTCGACAACCTGGTGCGCGGCGACGCGGCCTGGCTCTTCGTGATCCAGTCGGTGCTGCTCGGGGTGCTGTTCGTCGGCGCCAACCTGGCGCTCGCCCTGGAGACACGCCAGCACCGAGCCCGCATGGACACCACCGGGCGGCTGGCCATCGCCGTCGCCGCCGGCGGCGCGGTGGTCGGGGTCCTGCCCGCGCAGGTGCTCACCGAGTCGATCTACGGGCTGCGCTATCTCGGCCTGCTCGCCGCGGTGCTGGCCACGCTCGCCCACCTGGTGGTGCGCACCCTGCCGCGCCGCCCGGCGTCCGTCCACGCCCCCGCGTCCGGCGCCGAGGCGGCACTGCCCTTCGCCGGTTCCACGGCACGGGCCGCGGTCGGCGTGGTCGGCGTGGTCGCCGCCGTGCTCTCGCTCTACATGGGCTTCATGAAGGAGCAGGCGCGCGGTCCGTACGCCATCTACGGCGAGATGACCCTCCAGGACGCCCACGGCGTCTACAACCCGGGGAACACGTATCCGTGAGCGCCTCCCACCTCCCGCTGCTCCGCGCCGCCGACTTCCAGACCTCCTGGTACTACTCCCTGCTGGTCTTCGCCATGCTCGGCCTCACCGTGTGGTCGGCGGTGAGCGTGGCGCGCGCCGTGCCCGAGATGTGGCGGGCCGAGCAGCGCGGCCTGGCGGTGCTGGTCACCACCGTGACCACCGTGACCATGGTGCTGTTCGCGTGCATGCTGCTGACCGTCGCCATCGGGCTGCTCCGGGGCTCGGTGGGATGATCAGGCAGACGCGGCGCCAGGCGCTGATCACCGGCACCGCCGTGGGTGGTGCGGCGATCGGGCTGATGCTCTCCATCCCGGCGATCGGGTTCGTCATCAGCCCGCTCTTTCAGGCGCGGCGCAACTCCTGGGTGCGCGTGACCAGGCTCGAGAGCGTGCCCATGGAGACGCCGACTCCCTTCACCGTGTCCGTCCCCATCGACCAGGGGCCGCCCAGCGATCCGATCGACCGCGTCGTCTACGTGGTGCGGCGGCGCAGCGGCCAGGTGTACGTCCTCTCCAACACCTGCTCGCACATGCAGTGCAACGTGCACTGGGACCCGAAGCTCGGCGCCACCGGGCAGTTCCTCTGTCCCTGCCACGGCGGCCTGTACGACATCACCGGCCTGAACGTCGGAGGGCCACCGCCGTCGCCGCTCCCGCCGTGGCGGCATCGCATCAGCACCCTGCCCGACGGGAGCAGGCTGCTGGAGATCGAGAACCAGTACGGGGAGCAGATCTGAGTGGCGGTGCTGCGCTTCCTCGCCCGGCCTCTCAGCCGCCGGCTGCGCTCCGGGTACGGCTGGGTCGACGAGCGTGCGGGCACCACCTCGATGCTGCACAAGGGGCTCTACGAGGCCGTGCCCAAGCGTGGCGGCTGGGCCTACGCCCTGGGAAGCGCGACGCTGGCGCTCATCCTGCTCCAGCTCTTCACCGGCATCTTCCTGCTGCTCGACTACGTGCCCTCCTTCAGCCAGGCCTACGACAGCCTGCACTACCTCGAGACCAGCGACCGCTTCGGTGCCTGGGTGCGGGGCATGCACCTGTGGGGCGCGTACGTCCTCATCCTGGTGATCGGGCTGCACATGCTGCGGACCTTCCTCTCGGCGTCGTACAAGCGGCCGCGCGAGCT
>JAQBPH010000350.1:0-2854 GCA_028287625.1 Chloroflexota bacterium
TCGAGATCGGCGATGGGAAGTGCCTTCACCAGACCCTGGACCGCCTTCACGAGGTCACCCCCGGTGGTGCTTCTGCGGGTGGTCCCGGTCACGCGCTTCACAGTCCGCGTGACGGTCGCGGGTACCCCGCCTGTCCGTCTAGTCCTCGCCATGTGCTCTGGGCCTCCGATGGTGCGATCGTCGGGCGATCGCCACGGTTTGCGTATCTGACAGGACGTGGAGAAAACACGCTGCCCTGTGCAGTTGGCGCATAGCATGGTCGATGTACACAGGAATGTCAAACCAGCCCCCCTCCCGACCCGCGGCGTCGACGCGGCTGCGACTGCGCACACCGACGGTGCGACGACTGGTCGACGGTCGCGGGCGTCGCTGTGCGTCGCGCCGAGGGGTCGCCGCAGTGCGCGCGGGCGACAGCAGCGACCGCGCTCCGGCGCCGCAACCCGAGGCCACGCCACCGCCGCGGAACCGGGTGGGGATGGGCGGACGGCTGTCGCCTCCCGTATAGTCGGCGCGTTCCGGGGGGGCCATCAAGAGGAGTGCGGGCGCTGGAAACGCACGTCATCAAGAAGTACGCCAACCGCAAGCTCTACGACACCCACTCACGCCGGTACGTGACCCTGGAGGTGATTGCGGAGCTGTTGCGAGAGGGTCACGACGTCCGGGTGGTCGATCGCACCAGCGGTGAGGACATCACCGCGGTGACGCTGAGTCAGATCCTGCTCGACCTGGAGCGGCACCGCCGCGGGCCGCAGCCCGAGCCGCTGCTGGTCGACGCGGTGCGCGAGCGGGGAGAGCAGCTCATCGCCCTCGTGCGCGCCTCGCTGACGCTGCCGCGCGAGCTCCGGCAGCGCGCCACCGACAGCCTGGCGAGCACCACCCAGCATCTCGAGAGCCGCGTCGACGACGTGGTCTCAACCGGCCTGCACAACCTGAACATCGCCACCGCGGAGGAGGTCCAGGCGCTGGCGAGGCGGGTGGAGGACCTCGCCGCGCGCGTGGACGCGCTCGCCGCAGCCCTCGGCGAGTCGTCGCCGCCCACGCGGCCCCCCGGCGGTGGCGGCGCGGACGGAACGGCATGACCGCCGCCACCTCCGCCTTCGCCGACGCGCAGCGTCGCGCCGACGCCGCCGCCGAGGCGCTGGGGCTCGACCCGGGCATTCGCTCGGTGCTCCGCGAGATCAAGCGCGAGCTCGTCGTCCACTTTCCGGTGAAGTTCGACGACGGCAGCCACGCGGTGTTCACCGGCTTCCGTGTGCAGCACAACATCGTCCGCGGCCCCGCAAAGGGGGGGATCCTCTACTCGCCGACGATCACCGTCGACGACATCCGCGCCCTGGCGATGGTGATGACCTGGAAGTCGGCGGTCGTCGACATCCCCTTCGGCGGCGCCAAGGGAGGAGTGATCTGCGATCCGCACCGTCTCAGCTCCGGCGAGCTGGAGCGGCTCACCCGCCGCTTCACCACCGAGATCGCGCTGCTCATCGGTCCCGAGAAGGACATCCCCGCCCCCGACATGGGCACCACGCCGCAGATCATGGCCTGGATGATGGACACCATCTCCATGAACGCCGGCTACTCGGTGCCCGCCTCGGTCACCGGCAAACCGATGGAGATCGGCGGCACGGCGGGCCGCGACCCCGCAATCGCACGTGGGCTCACCATGGTGACGCTGTGGTCGCTCCAGGAGCTCGGCATCGACCCGGTGGGCGCGACGGTGGCGATCCAGGGCTTCGGACACGTGGGTGCCGAGTGCGCGCTGGGCCTCGCGGAGGCGGGGCTGCGGGTGATCGCCGTCACCGACAGCCGTGGCGGCGTGTACCGCCGCGAGGGGCTCGACGTGCGCCCCCTCGCGGCTCACGTGCGCGCCGGCGGCGCCGTCTCCGACAGCGGAGGGGGCGAGCTCATCGGCCCCTCCGACGTGCTCGAGCTCGACGTCGACGTGCTCGTCCCCGCCGCGGTGCATTCGCAGATCCACGGCGGCAACGCCGCACGGGTGCGCGCTCGCATCATCGCCGAGGGCGCCAACGCCGCCATCACCCCCGACGCCGACCCGCTGCTCGACGCCGCCGGGATCCGCGTGATCCCCGACATCCTCGCCAGCGCCGGCGGGGTGGTGGTCTCGTACTTCGAGTGGGTGCAGGACCTGCAGGCGCTCTTCTGGGAGGAGCGCGAGGTGATGCGCCGCCTGGAGAAGGTCATGCGCCGCGCCTACGAGCACGTCTGCCGCACCGCCACCGAGCACGGCATCACCCTCCGCGACGCCGCCTACCGAGTGGCCGTCGACCGCGTGGCGAGAGCGACCGAGGTCCGCGGCATCTATCCCTGACTCGGGGGGGACTGCGTCCCCCCCGTCTAGTCGCAAGACATCGTGCGCTGGCGCGCCCGATGCCGGCTCCTGCCCCCCCTCGCCGGCACTCGCCGGCGGCGCTCGCTTCGCGATCGCTATTCGGGGCGGCCACCCGCCGAGCTACCACATGAGGAACGCGGAGCGTTCCTCTTGGAAAACCCCACGATCCGCGGAGACGGCGGCGCAGCGAGGCGCCCCCGGATCACGCGTGATGCCCATGCGGGGTTCAAGCACCCACCCGTGAAGCCGCTCGGGGGGTCCGGTGTGAGGAACGCGCAGCGTTCCTCGTGGTGCCTCTACCTGACGACCCTTCACGCTGCGCGCGCGAAGCGCGCGTCGCCGGCGAGGGCCGGCGTGGAGGGGGGTAGGGCACGGCATCGGGCGCGCCAGCGCACGATGTCTTTGCCCTGAGCGGGGGGAGGCGTACGCCTCCCCCCGGTAAAAACACCGCGGAGAAGAGGCCAAGCATCCAGGTCACCCCGCACCTACGCAAAAGTCTCGCGCGGG
>JAQBPH010000393.1:0-18957 GCA_028287625.1 Chloroflexota bacterium
AGGTGCGGACCTCGCTGGAACGCTGGGAGCCGCGCATCGAGGTCGAGGACGTCGTCATCACGGCCGACCCGGCCGAGGCGAGCCGGCTGTACGTCGACGTCACCTACACGGTGAGCGGCACCAACGACCCCCGCAACCTCGTCTTCCCCTTCTACACCATCCCGGCGGAGGGATGACCATGGCGCTCCCCGTCCCCAGCCTCGACGACCGCCACTTCCAGGACCTGGTCGACGAGGCCAAGCGACAGGTCCAGCGGCTCTGTCCCGAATGGACGGATCACAACGTCCACGACCCCGGCGTGACCCTCATCGAGGTGTTCGCCTGGATGACCGAGCAGCTGCTCTACCGGCTGAACCGTGTTCCCGATCTCCACTACGTGCGGTTCCTCGACCTGATCGGGGTGAGGCTCCTCCCTCCCACGGCCGCGCGGGCGCCGGTCACGTTCTGGCTCTCCGCGCCTCAACCCGTGGTGGTGAGGATCGCCGCCGGCACCGCGGTGGCGACGGTTCGCACCGAGACCGACCAGGCCATCCAGTTCACCACCGTCGAGGACCTGTCGATCATCCCCTGCGCCCGGCTCAGCCTGGCCTCGACGACCGACGGCGGCACCATCGCCGACCACGTCGCCGACATCGACCGGGGCTCGGGCTTCGCCTGCTTCGCACCGGTGCCGAACCCCGGCGACGCCCTGCTCATCGGGCTCACCGAGGCCGTGCCCCGATGCGCTGTGACACTGCGGCTGCGCTGCGACATCGAGGGCGTGGGGGTCGACCCGACCAATCCCCCACTCGTCTGGGAGGCATGGGACGGCGACGGATGGGCCGCCTGCGAGGTCGACCGTGACACCACCGGTGGCCTCAACCGCGCCGGTGACGTCGTGCTCCACGTCCCCCACAGCCACGCGGTCTCGGTGATCAACACCGTCCGCGCCGGCTGGATCCGTGCCCGCGTGGTCACACCGCAACCGGAGCAGCCCGAATACACCGCCTCCCCCACCATCAAGGCCATCGAGGCGTTCACCATCGGCGGCACCATCGATGCGGTGAACGCCGAGCCGGTTGAGGACGAGGCCCTCGGCGAGTCCGAGGGCGTCGCCGGTCAGCGCTTCACCTGCCGCCGCGTCCCGGTGGTGCGGGGTGACGCGCCCCTGACACTCGAGGTCAGCGGCAGGCGGGGCTGGGAACCATGGACGGAGGTGACGAGCTTCGCCGACAGCGGTCCCGACGACCCTCATTTCCTGCTCGACGCCGTCACCGGCCAGATCCGGCTGGGACCCGAGGTCCGCCTCTCCGACGGCACGCTGCGGCGCTATGGGAGGGTTCCCGCCAAGGGTGCGCGGCTCCGGCTGGATCGGTACCGCACCGGGGGCGGCCGTCAGGGGAACGTGGCCCAGGGGGCGATCCGGGTCCTGAAGTCGTCGATCCCCTTCGTCTCCAGGGTCGAGAATCGCCGGCCGGCCTCGGGCGGGGTGGACGGCGAGGACGTCGGACGCGCCAAGGTACGGGGCCCCATCGAGCTGCGCTCGCGCGGCCGTGCGGTCACCGCCGAGGACTTCGAGGAGATCGCCCGGGAGGCGGCCCCCGAGATCGCCAGGGCCCGCTGTGTCGCGGCCGGCGAACCCGGCGAGGCCGGCGCGGTCCGCCTCCTGGTGGTGCCGGCGGTGGCCGGATTGCGGGGACGGTTGCGCTTCGACGAGCTGATCCCGGCGGAGACGACGCTGGCCGCGATCGCCCAGTGCCTCGACGCGCGCCGCCTGGTGGGAAGCCGGGTGGTCGTCGAGCCACCGAGGTATCTGGGGATGACGGTGGTGGCGAAGCTCCGGGCGCGCTCCGACGCTCGACCCGCGGCGCTCCGGGAGGCGGCGCTCGACGCCCTCTACGCGTACTTCCACCCGGTGACGGGGGGACCCGACGGCGACGGCTGGCCCTTCGGCCGACCGGCGCACATCGGCGACGTCTTCGCGGTCCTGCAGTCGCTGCCCGCCACCGAGCTGGTCGAGGACGTGCGGCTCTACGCCGCCGATCCCAAGGAGAGGGTGCGTGGCGAGGCGACCCAGCGCCTGACCATCGACGCCAACGCCCTCATCTTCTCCTTCGAGCACCAGGTGCTGGTGGTGACCGGCTGATGCGCGGCGCCGTCGAGGGGCTGGCCAGCCCGCACCCACTCGCGGAGCACCTGCCCGCCGTCTACCAGGAGGACTGGTTCGCCCAGCGGCTCATGTCCGCCTTCGACCCGGTGCTGGCCCCGGTCTTCTCGGTTCTCGACAACTTCCACGCATACCTCGACCCCGCCCTGGCACCCGAGGACTTCCTCGCCTGGCTGGCCGGCTGGATGGGCCTCACTCTCGACGAGACCTGGCCGGTGGAGCGGTGCAGGGCCATGGTGCTCCAGGCCGCCGCCCTGTACGGGCGGCGCGGCACCGTCTCCGGGCTGCGCGACCATCTCGAGATCCTGAGCGGCGGCAGTGTCGAGCTGACGGACGGCGGCGGTGTCGCCTGGTCACGGACACCCGGGGCGTCGCTGCCGGGGACGCCGCAGACATCTCTCCTCGTGCGCGTCGCCATCGACGACCCTGCCAGCCTCGACGCCGATCGCCTCGACGCGCTGGTGAGGGCCGCCAAGCCGGCACACCTTCCCCATCGGATCGAGGTGGTGGCGCGCTGAGGGGCATCGATGACTGCCCGATCACGTGCGCGATCGCCGCTGGTCGCCAGCCGGCGACTGGGTGACCCTGTTTTCACGATGAGCGTCGGCAACAGCTCCGAGCGACGATGAGCGCATTTCCGCGAGTGGCGCCTCGCGTGGCGGCCGCGGTGGCGACCGCAGGGTTGGTCATCGTGCTCTCGACCGGCGTGCACGCCGCCGTTGCCGGCAGCGCCCTGTCCACGCCCTCCACGCCCGCCGCTCCTCCCCCATCGCCGTCGTGTCCCGGAGACACATCGACCCCCGATCTCCTCTGCCGGGCCGGATCCGCGCTGGGCGGCCTGCCGGGCCTTCCCAGGCTTCCCGGCCTGGTCACGCCGCCGGACCCGGCGCGGACCGACCCACCGAACCCGGCCATCACGAACACGCCCGCGCCGGCGCCTCCCCTGACGCCTCCCCCGTCCGCGCCCGTCCCGCTGGCGACCGATGCCGTCGCCGACTTCGCGAACGCCGCCTTCCTGCAGTCGCTGCTCGACATCCTCGCCCACCCCCTCGGCGACCGGCGACCCGACCTCCGTCACTTCCGTCTCCCGGCCGACCTCGGCCAGGCTGCGCTGACGGCGGCCAGCGGTGGCGGAGACGTGCCGACGCGCACGCCGGTCGTCCGCGGCCGCCCCACGCCCGATGGGCGGACACTCGCCGTGCAGGTGCTGGTCCCCGCCGCGATCGTCGTGGTCGCGGTCGCGGGACGCCGCCGGATCGGCGTCAGACCGTGGCTCGCCCTCGGCGGAGCGGCGGCGACCATCGCGCTGGCCGCGGCCGCGACCGCCCCCGCCACCCGTCCGGCCCCGCACGCCGTGCTGCTCGATGCGATGACGACGAGGTCGGGCGGCGGGCTCGGCGCGGTGCACGATCGCCTCGATCCACCGGCGCCGGCGGTCACACCCTGGGACCAGCTGGCCGCGGTCGAGGTGCGTCTCGCCGGCGAGCAGGACCGGCTCATGGTCCTGGAGGCGGGCATCCGGATGGTGCTCGGCTCCGACGTCGAACCCGTCGGCCTCGACCACGCGCTGACACGTCCCTCCCGGATGGCGCGGCTGGTGGCGGCGCACGAGGAGGCGGCGGCTGTGTACGGGCAGTGCCTCGAGGGCGAGTACGCCCTCTACCGCCGCGCCGCCGGCGATCCGCAGCAGCGGCAGCAGCTCCGTGACGGTGCGGCCGCCACCGGTGGAGGCGCCGCCGTCGAGGCGGTCGGCCGCAACCTGCAGATCGTCGACACCCAGCTCGCCCAGGAGCGGGCGATCGCCGAGGCGCAGGCGGTGCTGGCGCGGCTCGGCTCTCCGACCGAGGCCCAGCTGCGCGCCATCGCCCACCATCAGCAGCTCATCGCCCCGGAGGCTGCGCCGCTGAGCCAGGGATTCGGTCCCACCGATTTCTGGCTCGAGCCACCGCTGGTGTACCGAGGTTCCTTCCATCCGCACTTCCATACGGGCATCGACCTCGCCGCGCCGCTGGACACGCCGCTGCACGCCGCCGCCGACGGCGTCGTCCTCCTCGCCGCGTCGAGCCGCGACGCCGCGGGTCGTTTCGTCGGCTACGGCAACTACGTGCTCATCGGGCATCCCGACGGCCTCGCGACCCTCTACGGCCACCTCGACCGCGTGCTCGTCACCGAGGGCATGGTGGTCCGGCAGGGACAGGTGATCGGACTGGAGGGCAGCACCGGCTGGTCGACAGGACCGCACGTGCACTTCGAGGTCCGCTACGGTCAGGAGTTCCTGGACCCTCTGCCGCTGCTCACCCAGCCCGCGGGGTAGAGGCGAGCTGACCAGGGCCGGCCGCCGGCGCCCTGACCAGGAAGTCCCTATGCGCTCACGGACGAGACGATGCCCAGCTCACGCAGCATCGCGGCGTACCGCTGCTGCACGCGCGCCCCGGCGGCGTCGTTGCCGGCACGGGAGTGGACCTCGACGAGCAGGGTCCAGGTGGCATCGGAGTACCGGTCGATGAGCAGCGCTCGCTCGCAGGCCGCCGCGGCCAGCACCAGGTCGCCGCGCTGGGCGTGGATGGTCGCCAGCGCGAGCGCTGCGTCGACGAGGTTCGCGACGTGGCGTTCCCGGGCCGCGATCAGCCAGTCGGCAGGCCCCTCCTCGGGGAGAAGCTCGGTCGAGGAGACCGCCAGCGCCTCCTCGAGAGCCGTGACGGCGCCGTCGAGATCGCCCTTTCGCCGGCATTCGCGCCCCGCACTGATCGCACGCTCGAACACGGCGACGTCGACGACGGCGTCGTCCGGAAGCGCCAGCCGGTAGGCCTCTCCCTCCCGCAGCACCAGCATCCGCGACGCCGGGCCAACCACCTTCCCGAGGAGCCTGCGGAGGGCGGAGACGGCCACCTGGAGGTTGCGTGTGCCGGTGTCGCTGTCGGCCTCCGGCCACAGCGCCGTGGTGATCACGTCGCGGTGCAGGGGCACCCCGGGATGGAGCGCGAACATTCGCAGCAGCGAGCGGACGCGTGGTTTGACGGTCCCGAGATCGAGGGGACGTCCCCCCAGCGACACGCTGAACCCGCCGAGGCAGGTGATCACCACCGAGGGTGGGGTCGACCTGTCGGCGCGGTCCGCCGCGCCACGCGCGTCGCCGGCAGCCGGGAGCGGAAGCTCGATCCCGCACTCCTCCGCAAGCGCGACCGCGGCCAGGCGGTCATCCTCGTCACCGCTGGCGGCGAGCGCCAGCGCTCGAGCCCCGGGCACGCCGATGCAGTCGGCCATCGCCCGCGCTCGGTGGGCGGTCAGCTCCGCAGCTGGGTGCCCGCAGTGTCTCTGGGCCAGCGCCAGCAGCCCCAGGGCCCAGGCCTCGAGGACAGGGGCGTCGAGGGTGTGGAAGGCCGCGACGACCCCGCCGAGACGCGCAGGGTCGCCTCGACCACGCCGCACCTCACCCCAGCTGACGAGCAGCGCCCGCAGCGGCTGACCCCATCGATCCTCGACGTCCGTTCCCATGGGCTCGAGCACCGCGGCCTGCTGACCGGTCGCCGCCAGCACCGCACGGCCCAGACGGTCCAGCCATGGGAATCCCGCGTGCTCCAGCTCCTCCGCGACACGCTCCGGGCTGACACCATTCGACGGGGCGCCGAGTGCGGATGCGACCGCCGCGCCCAGGCGAGCGCAGAGGCCGACGGCCGGCGTCAGCTCCTCCCGACCCAGGAGGTCGATCAGCACGCAGCCTGCCGCGTCCAGGCGACCTGCGAGAAGCGCCGCGAGGCCCGCGACGAGGTGGTCGCCTGCGCCCTCTCCGTGCATGGCGAGACCGCTCACCGCCATCGGATCACGCCGTGTCGCGGCGCGCAGCAGGCCGGGCCAGTCCGCGGAGAAGTTCGCCCCGACGTCCGTCCACGCGGCGAGTGATGCCCGCTCGCGGCGACAGACGTCCGCGGTCGCGAGGTCGCCGAACGTGGTCTCGGCGCGACGGTACGCGTCCACCGCGGACCGGCAGCGGCCGGCCGCAAGGTGCCGCCGTGCCGCTGCGAGCAACACCCAGGGGTTCTCCTCCACCATCGACGGGGGCATCAGGTCGATCCACCCACCGGGATCGTCGACCAGCTCCTCGCCGCGGACGCCGAGGAGCCGGGCCGCGTCCGCCCAGGCGCCGGCGCTGCAGTAGGCCTCGAGCGCGTCGGCGAACGCGGCCACCTCCTCCAGGAGGGTCCCTGCCCGACGGCGCTGCTCGCGGACCGCCGCCTCACCCATCTCCTCGACGGCCATGGTCTCGAGATGAGAGCGGAGAACCGCGTGATAGCGATACCAGCCCTCGTCGTCGATCAGGTCGGTGAACAGCTGCTGGTGCTGCAGCTCGGCCAGGACCGAACCGCTGTCGTGGCGCTCCAGGAATCTGTCGCACAGGCCTCCGCTCAGCCGGCCGAACACCGAGGTTCTCAGGAGAAAGGTCCGCGTCTCCGCATCGAGCTCACTGAGCACGTTGCGTGCCAGGTACTCGCGCACCAGCCGCGAGTGGGTGCCAAGGGCCCTCAGGGTGCGGCGCCGGTCGTCCGGCGCCTTGCCCCGTGTCGCCAGGTGAAAGAGCTGCAGCCCGGCCGCCCACCCGTCCGTGCGCCGGGCGAGCTCGGCGAGCTCCTCAGGACGCAGCGGCTCGCCGTAGACGTCGCGAAACAGGTGCTCGACCTCCCAGGTGCGGAAGCGGAGCGCGTCCTGGCCGAGCTCCAGCAGCGAACCCACCAGTCGGAGCCGTGAGGTGTTGATTCGCGGGTGGGCGCGGCTGGCCGCGACAATGGTGACATCCTCGGGGAGATAGCCGAGCAGCCTCTCCAGCTCGAGCTCGGCGGCCGTACCGCCCAGCACGTGGAGGTCGTCGATGACGAGGAGAAGGCCGCCGCCGCCACCACGCTCGAGGGCACGGGCAGCGTCGCCGGCGGACAGCCACGGCCCATCCAGTGCGCCCAGGGCACAGCGTGCGCTGGCCTCCAGATGCGCCAGGAACACCACCGGGTCGCCGTCACTCGGCTCCGCCCGGTACCAACCGACCGGTACGACGCTTGCCGAGGCAAACTGGCTCAGGAGAGTGGTCTTGCCGCAGCCGGGCGGAGCGGTGACGAGGGACAGACGGTGCGACCACGCACCATCCAGCAATGTCAGGAGACGCTCGCGGCGGAGCCCGTCGCCACGCGGAATCCGGAGCTTTGCGGGGACCACAGCAGGATGCGACGCTCCCGCCTCCACACTGTGCGGCCGGCAGTCGGGATGTATGGTCCAGGCGTCCGGCCGCGCTGTCCGCCACCCGTGGAGAGACCATCGATGGATCTCCTGGCCGGCCCCACCCGCTTCTATCATCTGCCCTCGGATTGCGATCACCAACCTACGTCCGCCAATTCGCGTCGTCAAGTACCGTCAATTCACATACATGGTGACAACCTGTATTCCCCCACATCTCCTCCACTCGCCCACACGACGCACGGTCAATTGTTGGATGGAGAACGCACAAACTCTGTGAGGTTCGACACTCACCGCGTGTGCTCTTCGCAGCACTGCGGGCGGTCCGCGGCGAGCAGTGGCGGCGCATACGACGATCGCGGCGCCTCGTGTCAACCGGGTTGACAGAATTGTACAGTCTTCACCCGCCTGGCCGACCCTCCCCCTCCGGGACCCCCGCTCGCGCTGGTCAGGACTCGACCAGAACCACTCCGGACATCCCCGGAGGATGCAGGGGGCAGATGTAGCTGTAGAGGCCGGGAGCGGCGAAGCGCAGGGTGTAGCTCTGGACTGGGGAAGGTCCACCAATGAAGCCCGAGACCGCCAGACCGCCGCGGTAGTCGGCGCCGGAGGCTCGGGTCGGTGGTCCGAAGTCGCGGGGGTCCTGAGTGCCCAGGTGCTCTCCAAGGTTGATGACGTGCGGATCGTAGCTGGCGTTCGTCCACGTCACCGTCTGGCCCACCCTGACAGTGATCTGTTGCGGGAAGAAGCCCTGCACGCTGGCCTCCGTGACGGCGAGACCCGCCTGAACCCGTCCTGGCGTCAGTGTGAGCGGCGACGAGGCGGCCGCCTGTGCCTCGCGCTCATCCGCCGCGAAACGTGTCTGACCCGCAGCCTCGAGGGCGCCCTGAGGCTGGGTGGACTGGCTCGGAAGGACCACGCTGACAACACCGCGCATGGGCGGGTGGAGAAGACAGATGAAGGGGTAGTCACCGGGCGGCGTGGTCCCGGCGATGGGCATCTGGAAGGTGGTGCCGTCGCCGAACACCCCGCTGCTGTACCAGGACTGGCCGGTGAACGCCACGGGCGTGATGAGCCCGTGCGAGAGCGGCGATCCTGTCACCTGCGGAAGCGTGCCCGGACACGACATCGTCGTGTTCGTGATCCTGGCGGAGCTCACGCAGGGTTGGAAGAAGAGCGGGTTCAGTGCGCCCGACGGGGTGAGCGGAGTTGGCGGTCCGAACTGGTCGGATGCCGGGCCGATGGTGACGGTATGCTCCGGCCCGGGATTGGGGAATGCGATGGTGTCGCCCGGGTGAACGCGGACCCGGTCGGGATAGAAGGCGTGGAAGTGGATGCTCGGCGCTCGAGGGTCGGACTGCCCCGCACGCACGGTGTACACCTGTCGGGCATGGCTGGGACCGTCAGCACCGGAGGGAGACGATGAGCCACAGGCGGCCGACACCACGACCGCCGCCATCGTCGCGACGACCTTCGTCAGCGCATGGCGCCCGCGGCCACGGGGCCGAAGCTCCATATGCATGAGTGGGCTGTCCTCCTCATTGTGTCCCCCCAACAGCGGTCGGTACCGTAGCATCATCCGGAACAGTCCTCCGACGCCGTTCTTCACATTCACTCAGTGAGCTTCGGGGTTGCACGCCGCGTCCGGCTCGGGCTGATTCCACGGCGAGCAGACGAGCGCCATCACGGCCTCGAGACAGCGGTCGCCCGGTGGGTGGGACGGTTCGGAGACAATGACCACCGAGGAAGCGCCTGCCGCGCCGGACGCCGCGACGGCCCGGACGGGCGCCGGGGTGACCGCCTCCGCCTCCGCCTCTCGTCCCGAGGCCGGCGGCGAGCGGCGAGCTGCGATACAGGGAGTGACGACGATGGGATTCACGACCGAGCCGAGTAGGGAGGTGACGTACGAGCCACGGCAGATGCCGGTTCCCGCCGTCCCGGCACCCGCCTCCGACCCACCGGCGCCCGCGGCTCCGCGGCGCGAGCGGGAGCCGGTGCCGGCACGCTAGTGCGCGCCGAGGGCTACGTCGTCGGCTTCCGGGCCTGGGGCGTCCGCACCGGGGACCTGCTGTCGACCGGTACCCCGTTCCGGTGGAGGAGCCGGGAGATGAAGGCCTCCTGCTGGTACTGCAGCGTTCCCCGGCCCGCCGGCGTCCCGCCCGGCCACGATGCGCCGGTGCTCGAGTGCGGGTGCGGCATCCACGCCTTCCTGCACCTCGAGAGAGCCGTCGAGCTGGGACCGGTCGTCGGCGTCGTCACCGGGTGGGGACGGGTGATCCATCACGGAAGCGAGGGCTGGCGCAGCGAGTACGCGCGGATCATCGCCCTGGCCTCGGTTCCCGAGCGTGCCGGCACAGGCGGTCGAGGCGTCGACAGCGCCATGGTGACAGCCACCTATGGCGTGCCCTTCACCACGCTCGACGCGCTCGTCCTCGTCGCCCGGGAGCACGCCAGCGAGGAGCGGGGCGACGGCTGGGCGGGGGAGGTCACCCGCCTCGGGCGTTGAGGCCTGAGGGCCGCCGGGTGGAGACGTCGTGCATCGCACACGCCCGCTTCCAGCTCCGGCGGCCCGGCCGCCACCATCGACGACGTGCCAGGTCAGCGGCGGCTTCCTCCTACTGGACCGGCACCTGGCGGATGGTCCAGAAATCGGAGGCCAGGTGCGGGTCGGTCAGGTAGGCGAACGGCATGGTGAAGTAGCCGTTCATCCCCCAATGCTCGCTCCACGAGTTCCTGACCAGGAACGTTCCCGCGGCCATGTCGTAGCCCACCGCGAGCACCGCATGGCCCCCGAGGACCGCCTCCGACGGCTCGGGCAGGGGGACGATCCCGCTCTTCGCCACCTCCGGGGACTCGAAGCTGTCGTAGACGGTGAAGCCGCAGACGAAGGGATAGCCGCTGGCGAGGCAGGTGAGCAGCGCGTCCCGCTGAGTGTGGGGCAGTCGCAGGTACTGAGTCACCCGGTCGGAGAGAGCCTCCTGGTAGCACTGGTCGGGAGGCTTCGCCGCGAACTGGCCGATGTCGTACGGCCACGTGTCCTCCGAGCAGTAGCCCTGATTGACCACCGACTTGATGCCGTCGCGGATCTGAGCGCCCGCGTCCGACGCCACGCTGCCCTCCATCGCCCGCTCGTTGAAGTAGATGAACAGACGGGAGGGCATGACGGGCGAGGTATCACCTTCCTTGCGCTCGACGTACTGCAGCGCCCCCGCGATGGCGTTGGCGGTGCAGCTGCCCAGGTGACCCTGGTCGTAGCAGGCTGGGAACCCCGAGCGAAGATCGACCGACGGAGGCAGCGCTGCACTGACCTCGGGTGGTGGCACGTACATCAGGTCCCGTCGGTCCGGGAGGTCCCGTACCCATCCATAGCGCTGTGTCTTCATGTCCTTCCCCTGGAAACGCTCAGCCGCCCACGGTGCACGCTGCGGCAATGCAGGTGGGGCACCGAATGGGTCCGTGCAGACAGTCCACGAGCGCCGACATGGAGCTGGCGGTGTCCACACGGCGCAGGCCGTGCCCGTCACTCATCCACCCCTGCTCGGGGTGGACGAGGGCATCATGGTCTCCACACCTATGGCTGGTCGACGTCCGAGTGCGCGGGTGAAGTGTGGAGTGGTACCGCTCACCTCGAGGTCCTCGGGTGTGAAGGACGCCACAGACACCACGCCGCCGGGGGATTACTTTCGCCGGATGATCGGAGATCCCCGCAGTCAGCCAGACAGGGTCATGGACGAGCGTCGTGCGGTGGCCACCCGCACCGCTGCGGCTGCCACCGAGAGCCCGACGCTCCGCGGTCTGCAAGGATCCGGCTTCCTCGCCGCGCTCGATGCGTGCGAGGTCGCCGAGTTCACGGGCCGGTGCCGACGTCTCCGTTTCGCGCGGGGGACGTCGATCACGAACGAGGGGGAGGTGTCGCGGCGCGTTCTCAGTCTCCTGAGCGGCCGCGTCAAGGTTTCGTCCTTTACCGACGACGGCCGCGAGATCGTGCTCAACATCTCCGGAGCCGGTGACCTCCTCGGAGAGGTCTCCGCGCTCGACGGCAGGCCCTGTTCGGCCACCGTCTCCGCCATGGAGGCCGTGGAGGCCCTGGTGCTGACGTCGGGGGACTTCATCGAGTTCCTGGACCGGCATCCGCGGACGTCTCGTCTGCTCCTCCGCTCGGTGATCAGCAGGCTGCGCGAGGCCGACCGCAAGCGCGTCGAGTTCGGCGTTCACGACACCGAGGCCCGCGTGGCACGACGGCTCGTGGAGATGGCGGAGGCGCACGGCGACAAGGTGGAGGGAGGCATCAGGATCACCCTGCCGCTCTCCCAGCAGGAGCTGGCGGGGTGGACCTGCGCCTCGCGGGAGGCGGTCAGCAAGGCGTTGCACAACCTTCGCGCCCGTCACATGGTGGACACGCACCGCCGCGGCGTGACCATCCTCGATCTGAAGCAGCTGCGGCTCCGCGGCGGTCTCTGATCTGAGCGCCGCCACGCCTGGCCTGCATCCACCCGCCAGACGGTCGGACTGCACAGAGCCATTGTGGAAATTCGGGCGGACACCGGCCCCCTGAGAGCTTCACGATTGTCGCGCGATGCAGTGATCGCTCTTTCGCCACAGTTCTCGCTGATCACACTGGCGGCCTTGATACAGGAGCGGACGTGTACACATCCGACCGTGATGTCGTGGTCGTGGGCGGAGGTATCGCCGGCGGAGCGCTGGCCACGCAGCTGGCCCGCGCCGGCATCGATGTGCTCCTTCTCGAGAGACAGCGGGTACATCAGGACCGCGTCCGTGGAGAGTTCCTGGCTCCATGGGGCGTGGCCGAGGCCATGAGGAGTGACCTCTTCGACATACTGTCCGCCGCCGACGGCAGTGCTGTGGTCACCCGGTACGTCCCGTACGACGAGGTCTTCTCGACCGCCGAGGCCGAGGCGAGAGCCGTGGACCTTGCGGGTCTGCTGCCCGGCGTCCCCGGCGCGCTCGACGTCAGCCATCCCGCAGCATGCAGCGCGCTGGTCGTGTCCGCCGAGGTCGCGGGGGCGGAGGTCGTCCGGGGGGTGACCGGTGTGGCCGTCAGCGCAAGCCTCCGACCGGCGGTCAGTTTCAGCCGGAACGGCGACGCGCATCGTGTGAGCTGCCGCCTGGCCGTCGGCGCCGATGGCCGCTCGTCACAGGTCCGCCGTCAGCTCGGGATTGCGCTCGAGCAGACGGCGGTCAGGATATTCGGGACAGGCCTGCTCGTGGACGGGATCGAGGACTGGCCTGCCGACACGGCCACCCTGGGGACCGCGGCCGACGTGCACTTCTTCGTCCTTCCCCGTCAGGGCGGCTGCGCTCGACTGTACCTCCTGTACAGTGCCGATCAATCGCGCCGCTTCTCGGGCGACCGCGACGTGCACAGTTTCCTCGAGACATTCCGCCTCGGTGCGCTGCCTGCGGGAGGCGATGAGCTCGCCACGTCGCGACCGGCGGGCCCGTGCGCCGCGTATCCGATGAACGACACCTGGACTGGCGAACCGTTCGTGCCTGGTGCCGTCCTGGTCGGCGACGCTGCGGGGTACAACGACCCGATCATCGGCCAGGGGCTGGCGATCGCCCTGCGGGACGCGCGCACCGTCGCGGAACTGCTCATCGGCGGCGCCGACTGGTCACCGGCGGCCCTGCGCCCCTACGCGGTCGAGCGGGCCGAACGGATGCGGCGACTGCGGTTCGCCGCCGCCCTGGCGACCGACCTCCGCGCGACGTTCACGTCCGACGCCCGGCGGCGGCGGCGGCGGTTCTACGATCTCGCCGCCGCAGGCGACGAGATCACTCTGCCGATCGGCGCCACGCTGGTCGGACCAGACCTCGTCCCCACTCACGCGTTCGAGCCGCAGGCGGCGGAGCGACTGCTGTCCCTCCGCTGACCCCTGGCCGGCCACGACGGTTGTACTGCCTGGTCAGATCAGAGGTCACGCTCGACCATGTAGCCGACCAGAGATCGCACGAAGTCGAGGTCGGCCCCCTCGCGTGCCCCCGCGAACGCCGGCGGCAGCTCCTGCCTCGCGGCCGTCATGAGCGCAGAGGCCGCATCCCGTGCCCACTGAATGCTGCCGCTTCCACGCAGCAGCTCATGGATCGTGACGAGCTCACGGTCGAGCCGTTGCCCACCTCGGCGTGACAGAAAATCGCCCAGTCGTGACCTCTCCGGCGGGGTGGCGTGGGCAAACGCGTGTGAGACCATCAGCGTGCGCTTGCCCTCGCAGAGGTCGCTGCCGATGTCCTTGCCGTATCGTGACCTGGTGCCGACGAGGTTCAGAACGTCATCCTGGATCTGGAACGCGGCACCGAGCAGGAAGCCGAAGCGGTTGAACCGGTCGAGATCCTCGCCCGCGCCCGCGACGAGGGCCCCGATGCGCATCGGGTGGATGAAGCTGTACCAGGCCGTCTTCTTGAGCACCATGCGCAGGTAGTCGTCGGTGCTCACGGTGCAGTCGTTGTCGCGTATCCACCCGAGCTCCATCGCCTGCCCTTCGAGGGACTCGATGAGCATGTGATCCACCTCGTCGATGATGCGCAGCGCGACCTCGGGTCGCAGGTGTCCCACATTGGCCCGGAACAGGCGCATCGAGAGGGCATTCATGGCATCGCCGGCGTTCACCGCCAGGGGTGTGCCGACGCGCCGGTGCATGGTGGCCTCACCACGTCGTGACAGGCTGCCGTCCTCGATGTCGTCGTGCACGAGGAACGCGTTGTGCAGCAGCTCGATCCCCGCCGCCGAGGGCAGGGCCGCCTCCGTCCCGCCGCCATAGGCCCGGCAGGTCGCAAGGCAGAGAGCTGGTCGCACCCCCTTGCTCGGCTGAGCGACGAAGTGCCGCACGAGGTCGTAGAGATACCGGCTGGGCTCCTTGCCGGGGAGCGCCTCCATCAGTGTCGTGAGCGTCTGTGCCCGATACCAGCTCAGGCGCTCGAGGAATCCGGTGGGCCCGGGCGCGGGATCGGTCGCGGATGCGACCGGGATGGTGGTCCGCAGCGGAGAGGGACCGCCCGAGACACCCCGCTCCGCTGCGAGGACCGCCTGTTCCGCGCCGCGCACCGGCACCCGGCTCTCCATCGCGGTGAGGCCGTCCTTCGCCGCGGCCACCACCGGGAGCAGCGGTTCCACGCCGGCCATCAGCTCCGACACCATGGCGAGATCGGGACCTGCCGCCGACAGGCCGGCACGCGCGACGTCCAGCGAGGTTTCGTCCCAGGGCAGCCCGAGACGGAAGCGCGCCGCGTCGTACGACCGCCATGGCTCCAGGGCCACCGGCTCCTCCAGAGGCCAGATCGTGCAGCGCGAGCCCGCGTAGCCCTCGGCCTCGAGAACCCCGTTCACCGCCCGGCGCGCCGCCTCGTTCGCCCCCTCCATCGTCGCCAGGTCGGTGTGGGTTCGCACGTAGTCCGAGGCCAGGAAGAGGTTGTGGATCCCGGTGACCGCATCGGGTCGAAGCCGCCAGGTGTCGACGAGGTTGACGAGCAACGGCTCGAGGTTCCGGAGGCGCCCCGGGCGGTCGGGATCGAGACCGATGTCGGGGTCGAGGAACCAGCCGCAGCGGTTGTCATCGGTCAGGAGCTCCTCCCCCCTGCTGTTCACCGATCGCTTGAGCTGCTCCCAGACCTCCGCGACGACCTCGTCCAGCGAGCAGTCCACGGCGCTCCGCCCGTTTCGCGCAGGTGCCTCCCAGTCGGACACGTCGATCGAGAGGACGCCGTTGACCTCCACGTCCGCGTACGCGTCGATCATCTCCCGGCGCCAGAACTGGAACTGCGAGATGCTGGTCAGCGCCCACTCGGTGTCGATGTGGATCACGTGGCCCCTGGCCATCGGAACGTCGCGGCGCAGGTAGATCTGCAGGCCGTTCATCCACTCGACGTTGGGAGCCAGGGCGCGCAGCGATTCGAGGGAGGGGTCGGCGGCGAGGATCTGCGGGCTGATCAATGGAGCGGCACGCTCCACAGGGAGTGCGCACACGTAGTGATCACCCTCGACCAGCTCCGTTCGTCCGTCTCGCTCTGTGACGACGCCGGTGATCCTGCCTCGGTCGCAGCGGAGCTGCTTCACCTCGACGAGCGTGCGGTACTCCACGCCGAGCGACTCGATCCACCGCATCCAGGGGTCGATCCAGACGTGGCTGGTCGGTCCGTCCAGGACCCTGTCGGTGGTCGCGGCGTCCGGGTCGAGGATGGTGAGCATCAGCTGGACGAAGACGTCCCCGATGGTGCGAGTGCTCGCGGTCCTGGCCTTGGCGGCGACCAGGGAGCGGGTGATGCCCTGGCCGAGGAACTTCTGATAGGCGTTCGACCGCGATTCCGCGCCGATGAACGTCCACCAGGGGACCTTCTCGAGCTCGGCGAGGCGCCGCTCCGGGCACGAGGTGATGATCTGCCAGATCCGCGTGCCGAAGAGGGCCAGGTCCTCGGGTGTCAGACCGGTCACGGGACTGAATGCGAGCAGCAGATCCTGCAGGGTCGTGGCGGCGTCGCCGGGCGAACGCGGGAATCGCGCCGGGACGTCGAACATCGCATGCGCGTACTGCGTGAAGCCGACTCGCTCGGTGGAGACCAGCGCGTCGGCGACGCACCGTCCGTCCTGGGTCGGGATGCGGTACATGGAGTCGATGACGTGCTTGTAGAACCCGGGGAAGAAGCGGAAGCCGTGCTCACCGGGCACCCATGGGATCGAGGAGTCGACGGGAAGGGCCCTGGGACCCCCCGGGCTCGCGAACGGCGGGCCCACGTCGATGCTCCGGGCCTTGCCGCCCGGCGTGTCCCGCCGCTCGAGCACGACGACCTCGAAGCCGCGCTCAGCCAGCTCGTGGGCAGCGGTCATCCCCCCCACACCGCCACCGAGCACCACCACCCTGGTCATCGTGAAGCCTGACCCAGCACCTGAGGAATGTAGACGTCGCACTGAACCTGCAGCGTCTCCAGGACGACCCGGCCGATGCCGAAACCCTGGCAGCGGTTCAGCCACTGCCAGGCGGGGTGTGCCGTGCTCCATGTCGAGGTGACGTACACCGGGGGGGAGCCGGAGAGCTGACCCGCCGCCACCCTGGCGTAGCCGTCGGGGCCAAGATCGAAGACCCCTCCTGCCCTGTCGAGGATGAGCGCTCCATCGGCGGTCTCGAAGGTGAGGCGGACGTCGAGCACGCCGATGCCGTCCCGGCGGATGCACATCCAGTCGCCCCCCTCCCTCCGCCGGACCGTGGCGTCGAAGCGCGGTCCCACCACGTGCCCGCTCTCGACGAAGAAGTCGATCCGGTACCCCTCAGGGGTGGCGCCGATGATCTCCGGCCGGAGGTTGAGCGTCAGCGCGGCGAAGAACGGCAGATCGTATGCCCATCGCGGGGCGCCGGCCGAGGACGGGGACTCCCCGGCGTCCGCCGAGATGTCTCCGGTGGAGCGGGGAGCCGCCGGGGCGTCGCCGGTCACCGTCAGCCACGAGCCGTCGGTGGGCAGGGTGACGAGACGCCGTCCGGCCCTGCTGAGCTCGAGCCGGTAGTCGAGGCGACGCCCCGGATCCAGGACGGGGAGGGTCGCCCTGAACCACTGCGACCCCTCCTGCCACGGTGTCGCCTCCGGCATCGCACGGATGACCTGCGCCGGGCCACCCTCACGCCGCATGTGGACGTGGACGACGTTGCTCGGGTGCGCGGGCACGCCGGCCACGGTGAGCAGGGGACCTGTCCCCGCGGGCATTACCCCCTGCGGAAGCGGCCAGTCCGCTCTCTCAAGCAGCGATGGCATCTCCCCGAAGGGGGGCATCCGCATCACCGCTACGGCTTTCCCTGGGCCAGCAGGCGCCTGACCGCATCTGGCTGCTTCATTCGCAGTACAAAACGCTCCGAGACGCGCAGGATATAGCGAGGTTCGACGGACCGCTGGAGATAGCTCGCATGCACGTCGCTGGCCACCACGAGATCGATCGGCGACCCCGCGAGCGCAACGACCACTCCCTCGTCCTTCTCCACGGCACTCGACCGCAGCAGCGGACCACCGAGGAAAGGAAGGATGCGGTCACTCGGAAGGACGAGAGAGCCCTGGCTCGGCGTATTGGCAGCCTGGTACAGATGGTCACCGAGCACGCATGCGAAGGGACCGTATTGCCCGAGTGCCTCGAGTGCCTCGATGGCTTCGACGATTTTGGCGACCAGGTTTTCGCTGTAGCCGCTGTAGCTGCCGGGACCCACGCGGGCGGGGTCCCAGTCCACTGTCGTCAGATTCCAGGTCCAAGTGGCCGGGACATTCGGGTCGGGGTAGGCGAGCAGGCCGGGATTCGTGTCGCCGCCTTGAACCTGGTAGATGTCCAGGGTGGGCGCGCAACGTGGCGGCCCCCAGTTGCGAACCTTCTGGCCGTTGAAGACGATGGCGTCCTCCAACCGTCCGATGACGACAGCGGCACGAGACAGCATCTGCCGTGCGGACGCCAGGTCGGGGTCCTCGGCCTGCTGGGTTGTGAGATACACGTTGCTGGAGATCGTGGCGAGCTTCAATGTCTCCCCATCGTCGACCTCGAGCCGCTTCCATGCCTCTCCACTCAGCGCATGCGAATGCGGGGGCCCAGCAATCGACTCGAATGTCTGCACCTTCATCCCCAGCTTGGGCACGGATGCCTGGCCGGCCGGCAGCGGACCGACGAGCGGAAGGAAGGAGCTGGCGACTCGCGCCTTCCGCGCAGCCTCCTGGACGACCCCCTGCATCGAGGCCCACTGCTCCTCGGTCCAGGGCAGGTGGTGGCCTTCGTCGAGCATCGGCTCTCATCCTCCAGCGGTGATGACGGGGCGGCAGCTCGGGGCATGGACGATCGCCCTCGCGCGAGCGAGCTCGGGTCGGTCCAGGCCCTGCGTGAAGCGGTGCACGAGGCCGGCCAGCAGGGCACGACCCTCCTCACCTCGTCCGATGTCGGCGTACAGGTCGTGCAGGTCCAGGGCGGCACGCAGCTCCAGCGAGACCGCTCGCTGCCCCCGTGCCCGCTCGATGGCGTGACGGTAGGCGGCCTCCGCCGCACAACGGTCGCCGTGACCCGCCAGCAGGCGGCCGCGCACGCGCCAGATCTCCGGTGCCATCAGCCCCTCCTGGCGCGCGATCATCTCCGCCTCGGCCGCGTCCAGCAGGAGCCGCGCCTCCTCCTCGTCGCCGAGCCGGTGGAAGGCCTCCGCACAGATGACGTTCATCATCACCAGGCTGAGCTGCGACCCGGTCTGCGCGAAGAGCTCTCTCCCCTCCTGCATCTGGGACCGAGCTCGCCGAGCGTCGCCCACGGCCTCCGCGATGATGCCCCGGTACCAGCAGGCGTCCGCATACCAGAAGAAGAAATCGGCCTCCCGGGAGAGTGCGATCAGCTCGTCGGCAACGCCCAGCAGTCGATCCATCTGGCCGGGGTAGGAGAAGCGGAAGCCGCCGCCATGGAGTGCGAAGCCGAGGGCGGAGGCCAGGCTGAGTGGGTGCTCGAGGTCTCGTGCGAGCTGAACCATCTCAGCCCAGCAGTCGTCCGCCTCGACGACGCGGACCATCATCCACAGGGCATGGCCTCTCGAGGCGAGCAGGGAGACCGCGGACGACACGGAGAACCCGTTGGCCAGCTC
>JAQBPH010000407.1:0-9766 GCA_028287625.1 Chloroflexota bacterium
GCCGCTCGACCCGCGCACGCCGGGCGGCGCGCGCAGTGTCCGCCACCGCCGTCTCCGCACCGTGGACGCGCTCGGCGACCGCGCCCACGGCGCGCACCAGGCCGTCCTGGTCGATGCGGAAGTTGGAGCGGATCGACGCCGCGGCGGGCTCGGCGGCGAGGAGCAGCAGCGGGGTGCGGCTCTTCGCCGCCTCCGCCAGGCCGGTCATGGCATTGGTGAGTCCCGGACCCTGATGGACGCTGCACACCCCGAGCTCGCCGCTCACCCGCGCGTAGGCGTCCGCCATGGTGACCGCCCCGCCCTCGTGCCGGGCGGGCACGAAGGCCGCCCCGGCGGCGACGAGGGCGTTGGTCACGTGAAAGTTGCCGCTGCCGATCAGCCCGAAGACGTGGCGCACGCCGAGCCGTCCCAGGGTGCGGCCGGCGATCTCCGCGACCTGCACCGCCGCCGTCAGCGCTGGACGAGGGCGAGCACGCGCGCCGGGCTGCCGGAGCCGCCGACGATGGGCAGCGGCGCCACCACCAGGACGGCGCCGGTCGGCGGCAGCCTCGCCAGGTTGGCCAGCTGGGTGAGCCCGTACTTGCCCGCCCCCAGCATCGCGGCGTGGCAGGGGAACGGCGGGTCGAAGCCGTGGGCGGCGCCGGCGTCGGTGCCGACGGTCTCGACCCCGATGCCCACGACCGGCGACTCCTCGGCCAGCCAGCGGGCGCACTCGGCGGACACGCCGGGGGTGTGCGGGCCGGTCTCGTCGGCGTTGAGGAAGGCGCTCTGGTCGTGCGCCCTGGCGTCCCACCCCGTTCGGTAGAGCAGCCAGCCGTCCCGGGGCAGCGGGCCGTGCTCGCGCTGCCAGTCCTGCAGGTCCGGCACCTCGAGCAGGAAGTCGGGATCCCGCGCACACTCGGCGCTGCGGTCGACGACCACCGCCGGGCCGATCAGCTGTGCCGGCGGCACCTGGGCGACGTCGAGCCCTCCGCGGCCGGTGATCCAGTGCACCGGGGCGACCTCGACCTCGCCGCCGGCGACGGCGGCCAGCAGGCTGCTGAGAACGGTCACCTCACGCGACGACGTAGATGGACTCGGGGTTGTTGAGCGGGTCACGGATCTCGACGTCGAGCGCGGTGATGTCGTCTAGGGTCCACATCATCCTGGGGTCGTCGGAGTTGTGCGGCTGGGGCAGCAGGGTCCTGCCGTCGGCGCGGAGCAGCCCCTGCTTGACGATGTACTCGTCGAGGCCGTGGCCGTCCCAGATCTCCCAGAAGGTCCTGTAGCCGAGGTAGCGGCCCGGGTCCTCGTCGAAGATGCGCTCGCAGGGCTGCGAGCAGAAGGCGTGGCGGCGGTCGGCGTGCTCGCGGATGCGGATGGTGTTGACGTCGATGCGAGGGAAGATGCAGGGCATCTGGCAGACCCGGCACAGCGGCGGCATCTCCGGGAAGAGCAGGAAGGGATTGCCCGAGCCCGGCTCGGTCATCTCGGCCATGCCCTCGTAGAACCAGCCGTAGTGGTCGTACCAGCCCGGGTACTTCTCCTCGAACCACTCGAAGTCGGCAGGCGTGAGCGTCTGCTGGCGCCAGAACACCAGCGGCCAGCCGGCCATGCCGACCATGGCGGCGGTGTGGCCGCACCAGCGCACCCGCTCCTCGGCGAGCGCCAGGGTGCTCGGCGCCTTCAGGCCGAAGGGCTCGAGGCGGGAGATGTACGAGCCCACCCAGTCCTCGGCGATCCACTCCCTCCACTTCTCCAGGTAGCTGGAGCTTCGGGTCACCTGGGCGTAGTCGTAGACGCCGGCGACGAAGGGGTCGAGGAAGGTGTGCTGCCGCCAGAAGGCGCGCTCGAAGTCGGCCTGCAGGTGGGGGAGGTTGTCCTCCTCGGAGACGATCGCCGCCAGGGTGCTGTAGCCGTTGGCCATGTGCCGCGCCTCGTCCGACTGGACGCTGAGGAAGACGCTCGGCGTCGCCTGGTCGCCCTGGAGGGCGGCCACCTGGGTCATGGACACGAACACCGGGTTGGTGTAGGCGGTCTCGGCGATCACCTGGAGGTTGATGGCGCCCTCGATCGGGTCGCCCATGAAGAAGGTCTCGAAGGCCGTGCGCGAGGCCCGGCCGAAGAGGTCGCGGCCCTTGAACTTCATCCCGTAGGCGAAGCCGTCCGGGTCGGGCGCGTGCCTGGCGAAGT
The DNA here is from genome assembly GCA_028287625.1 of Chloroflexota bacterium. Taxonomy (GTDB): domain Bacteria; phylum Chloroflexota; class Dormibacteria; order Aeolococcales; family Aeolococcaceae; genus CF-96. The sequence continues at coordinate 2,173 of JAQBPH010000407.1, forward strand.
ACCGGTTCAGGTACATCTGCTGGTGGGTGTGGCGCACCTCGTCGATCATCTGGGCCATGTAGCCCTGACGCAGCTCGGCGTTCTCCACGGTGTCGATGAGCTGGGCCACGCACTTCATCGCCGCGTACTCGGCGAAGTTGGTGGCGGGGATGACGATCTTGAGGATCTCCAGCCACTTGCGATGGGCGTGAGCGGGGGCGTCGGAGCGCGCCAGCACGTCCTCCATGGCGCCGTACTGCCGGTCATCCTTCTCCTGCTCCATCGAGCAGTAGTCGCGGATGAGGTGGCGGAAGGGGTCCTTCGTCTTCCGGGGGATGCGGTACTTCGTCGGGTAGCGCTCGCGCCTGGCGGCGTACGACGGGCTCCAGTCGAAGTCCTTCACCCGCTCGTGGGCTTCCACCGGGTCCGGCATGGCCCGACCACCTCCTCAATCCCTGGCCCCGTGCCAGCGTACGCATGGCCCGCCGGGCTGACCATCCCCCGAGGAGGTGAAGACCGACGTCACCGCGCCGACATGCGGGCGGCGCACCATGGGCGGCAGGATCCGATCCCAGGAGGTTCGACATGGCCGAGGTGACCGTCTACGGGGCGCCCTGGTGCCCCGACTGCCGGCGTGCGAAGAAGTTCCTCGGCGAGCAGCGGGTCGCCTACGACTGGATCGACATCGACCGGGACGCCGAGGGGCTGCGCCTCGTCGAGGAGCTGCAGAAGGGCGGCCGGACCATCCCCACGGTCGTGTTCGGTGACGGCACGCACCTCGTCGAGCCCTCCAACGAGGACCTGGCCCGGAGGCTGGGCCTGACCCTCGAGGCGAGGCGTCCCTTCTACGACCTCGCCATCGTCGGCGGCGGGCCCGCCGGGCTGGCGGCGGCCATCTACGCCGCCCGCGAGGGCATCGAGGCCATCGTGGTCGACCGCAGCGCCCTCGGCGGCCAGGCCGGCGTGACCGAGCGCATCGACAACTACCCCGGCTTCCCCGAGGGGGTGGGCGGTGGCGAGCTCGCCGACCGCTTCATCGCCCAGGCCCGCCGCTACGGGGTCGAGCTGCTCTCCGCGGTCGGGGTGGAGGCGGTCCACCGCGACGGCGACGACCTGTGCCTGACGCTGGGCTCCGGCCAGCGCATCGCCGCCCACGCGGTGCTCGCCGCCCCGGGATCGACCTACCGGCGCCTCGGCGTCCCCGGTGAGGACGATCTGATCGGCGCCGGCGTCCACTTCTGCGCCACCTGCGACGGCCCCTTCTACCGCGGCAGCGACGAGCTGCTGGTGGTCGGCGGGGGCAACTCCGCGCTCGAGGAGGGTGCGTTCCTCACCCAGTTCACGAAGAAGGTCCACATCGTCCAGCGCGAGCCCCAGCTCACCGCCTCGCGGCTGCTCGTCGACCGCGTGACCAGCGACCCCCGCTTCGCCGTCCACCTCGACAGCGAGGTCACGGAGCTGCGCGGCGAGCACCGGCTCTCGGAGGCGGTGATCCGCAACCGGACCAGCGGGGAGGAGACCGTGCTCCAGCCCGCCGCCGCCTTCATCTTCATCGGGCTCGACCCGAACACCGACTTCCTCCGGGGCGAGGTCGACCTCGACGAGCGCGGCTTCATCCGCACCGACGGCCGCTTCCGCACCAGCCGGGGAGGCGTCTTCGCCGCCGGCGACGCCCGCCACGGCTCGACCAAGCAGCTCGGCGCCGCGGTCGGCGACGGCATCGCCGCGCTCATCGCCATCCGCGAGTACCTCCAGGAGCACCACCACCTGATGGTCCCGGAGCCGGAGCTCGTCGAAGCCCAGCGCTGACCGGCGGGACGCCTCTTCCCCTCAGCCACGGTATGGCCTATAGTGTGCACGGCACTATCACACTTGGGTAGGCGACCGGCCAAGGATCGGAGATGGAGGGAGAGGGCCCATGCTGAGGGATGCCGTCCGGGAGATGGAGCGCGCCGTTCGGGCAGACGAGGTTGCCCGGCAGCAGCGTCTCGAGGCGCGTGCCGAGCTGACCCGCGCCGAGGCCTACGCCGCCGCGATGGAGGACCTGGTCGAGCTCGACCACCGCTCCGCCCCGGAGCCGCTGGTGACCGAGATCCGGCGCTTCGTGCGCCGTCACAGCCGCCGCCTGGCACGCGCCATGGGGACCCAGCCGCGGCCGGCGCGCGTCCTCGACGTGCTCTTCGACGTGCAGGAGCGCATCCAGCAGCGGATGGGCGAGGGGATGGCGACGAGGGCCGCCTGACCGGCGCGGTTCCTGCCGCTGTGAGGCCGGCGTTCGCAGCGGCCACCCTCCGAGGGCGATGAGCGCCGAGCGCCGGACGCCCCGCAATCCCAGCCTCGCCCAGCCCCAGGGTGTGGAGCGCTGGCTGCAGTGGCGGGCGATGCGCAGCCCATGCCCGGGCTGCGGGAGCCCCGGGGTGCACGTCCTCTACGGGCGGCTCACCGTGGTGGGGCGGCGCGCGGTCGACGCCGGCGACGTCCACCCCGGCGGCTGCATCGCCTCGCCGGGCTCGCCGCTCTGGCGCTGCACCGCCTGCGGCCACCGCTGGGGACGGCGCGACGCCGACCCCATGTACCCACGTCCCGGCTGAGCATCACGGGAACCCGAGGGCACCCGGCCGCGTCGGTATCCACGACCGACCAGTAGAGGGGGACCCACCATGCCCGGCCGTACCGTCCGCTGCCTGCTCCTCGTGACCTGCGCCCTGGTCGCCGCCGCCTGCGGAGACGCGGCGTCGCCGCGCTCCAGCACGGCGGGGTACGCCAACCCGGCACCGGCCGCCGGCCAGGGCCAGGGGTCGGCGCCGCAGCTGGTCCCCATTCCCGCCCCGCAGGGCGCCGGCTCCGCGGCCCGCGACTCCGCCGCGGTCTCCGACCGGTCCGTCGCCACCGGGGCGACCGCGGGCGGCCCCGGGCCGTCGTCGCTCCCGGCCAACCTCGGCACCGCCCAGGGCCGGGTCGAGCGCACCGTCAGCGCCCGCTACGTGGTGCCCCACGGCGGCTTCCTCGACGCCTTCGGCGCGGTGGTGAACCGCGCCACCTCGCTGGGCGGCTTCGTGGCCGAGTCCACCACCACCCCGGACTCCGCCGGCCGGATCTCCTCCGGCGCAGTCACCGTCAAGGTGCCCGCCGCCCGTCTCAGCGACCTGATCGGCGGCCTGTCCTCCACCTTCACCGTCTCCGCGCTCAACTACGGCAGCCAGGACCACACCGCCGAGACCGTCGACCTCGGCGCCCGGCTGGCGGCGTCGATCGCCCACCGCACCGCGCTGGAGCGGCTGCGCGACCGCACCGGCTCGATCGCCGAGGTCGCCTCGCTCGAGCAGCAGATCGCCCAGGTCCAGCTCGAGGCCGACCAGGAGCAGGGCGCGCTCAACGCCGTCAACGCCCGCGTCGACATGGCCACCGCGAGCATCGGCCTCGCCGAGAAGGACGCCCGCCCGGCGGTCGCCCCGCCGAACCCCGGCGACCCCGCTCTGCTCCGCGCCCTGCGCACCGGCGCCGAGAACGCGCTGCAGCTGATCGCCGGCGGCGTGCTCGTCGCGGTCACCGTCCTGCCCGTCGTCGCGCTGGCCGTGGCCGCCTGGGTGGTCCGCCGCCGGCTCCGCCGCATGCCGGACGCTCCGCCGCCGTCGGCCTGACATCACCACCTCGGCGCCGCCTGGTCCGCCGGAGGGGGATGGCGGGCGCGGCGTGCCGTGCGTACCCTCACGGCACAGGAGGACAGGAGCAGATGAGCACCGGACCGGGAGCCGCCTTCGGCAGGCAGCCGCGCGACCACGCCTACATCACCCCCCGCAGGCGGCGCCTCTCCGAGTACGAGGCGGTCACCTGCTACACCCAGCCGGGCCCCGACGCGTTCGACATCGAGGGGTGGTTCACCCTCGGCCCCGGTCCGGAGCACCGCACCGCCTGGCGGAAGGAGTCGACCCGCCTGGTCCATCCCCACTGGTGGGACTTCCGCGACCCGGCGCAACAGTGGCAGCGCACCTACGTGCGCATGCAGGCGGAGCAGGAGCGGTCGATCGAGCGGGCCACCGAGGACGCCGCCAGAGCCGGCGCCTTCGCCGACGTCGACGCCGCCTGGCTGCAGGACGTCGTCGCCGGGCACTACCGGATCTGGTCGTTCTTCGAGTACGCGCTCTTCCGCGCCTTCGCGGTGGGCTCGCGCGAGGCGCTCTCCGACACCCTCGGCAACGTGCTCTGCTTCCAGGGCTTCGACCACATGCGCCACGCGCAGGCGGCGGTGCTCCACCTGATGGCGCTCGAGGAGAGCGTCGAGGGCTTCAGGGACCAGGGCGCCAAGGAGCGCTGGCTGGACGACCCCGCCTACCAGCCGATGCGCGCCCTCGCCGAGCGGCTGATGCTCGGCACCGACGACTGGGGCGAGCTCGCCGTGGCCGTGAACCTGGTGGTGGCGCCGATCCTCGCCGACATGAGCATGAGCCAGCTGGTGCGCCGGGGCGGCCCCCACCGGGGCGACTCGGTCACCCCCTTCATCGTCAGCACCACCGAGCGCGACCGCCGCCGCAACCTCGCCTACACGGAGGAGCTGGTGCGGATGGTCACCGCCGAGAGCGTCGAGGGCCACGCTGCCAACCGCGACACCATCGTGGAGTGGATCGACGCCTGGACCCCGCCGGTGCTCGAGGCCGCACGGGCGCTGCGGCCGGTCTTCGACCGGGCGCGGGTCGACGTGGTGACCTTCGACGACGCCCTGGCTGGCGCCCTCCACGGCCAGCGCGAGGTGGTCGAGGCGCTCGGCCTGTCGCCGGGCATCGGGGGAGTCCCCCAGGAATGAGCACCATGATCTCGGGTCCGCGCCGGAGGGTCGCCCTCGGCCTGATGAAGAGCGAGGAGGCCGACGCCACCATCGAGGTGGTCGAGAGCAGGTACCCCGACGCCCGGGTGCACGACTTCGGCACCTACTGGAAGATCGAGGGCGAGGGCGAGCTGCGCATCGAGATGGAGGAGGTGGGGGAGGCCCTGGGACGGCCGCTGCGGCTGAGCCAGTGGCTGGTGACCATGGCCACCTACGTGGGCCGCGCCCACGCCGGCGGCGACTACTTCCTGGTCACCTCGGAGATGAGCTACCTCGAGGGGGACGAGGCGGAGGCGCCCGGCCCGGCCGCCGGCTGATCCTGCCCCCGTGGCGCAGACCAGCCAGATCCACCACGTCCAGCTCACCCCGGACGGGCGCAGCTTCGAGGTTCGGCCCGCCGAGAGCGTGCTCGGCGCCGCCCTCCGCCAGGGGGTCCGGCTGACGTACGGCTGCCTCCACGGCAACTGCTCGAGCTGCAAGTACCTGCTGCTCGACGGGGAGGTCGACTTCGGCATCGCCTCGCCCTACTCGCTGACGCCAGGCGAGCGCGAGGACGGCTGGGCGCTGCTCTGCTGCGCCACCCCGCTCTGCGACCTGGAGATCCAGAGCTCGACGGTGCACGACCCCCGCATGCTCCCCGACCTGGTGCCCGAGGAGCGGTGCTCGGAGGTGGCCGGGGTCGAGCACCTCGGCGGCGGCCTCTGGCGGCTGCGCCTCGAGCTCGACCGCCCGCTTCGCTTCCATGCCGGGCAGTACGTGCAGCTCTCCGTCCCCGGCAGCCAGGACGACTGGCGTGCCTACTCGATCAGCAGCCCCCCCTCGCTCCAGCCGGCCGCCGAGTTCATCGCCAGGCGCATCCAGGGGGGCCGGTTCAGCGGCGGGATCGACCGCCTCGCCAGGGGCACGGCGATCCGGGTGCGCGGTCCCTACGGGGCCGGCTACCTCCGCGAGGGCACCGACCCGGTGCTGCTGGTGGCGGGGGGCTCGGGCATCGCCCCCATCCTCTCCATCCTCCAGCAGGCCGCCGAGCACGACGACCCGCGCGAGTTCCTCCTCTTCCTCGGGGCGCGCAGTCCCGAGGAGGTGGTGCTCGCCGGCGAGATCGCGGCCATCGGACGGCGGCTGCGCTCCTACCGCCACGTCCCCGTCGTCGAGGTGCCCGGCGAGGGATGGAGCGGCGAGGTGGGCAGGGTCACCGACGCCATCCGGCGCCAGCTCCACGACGCCAGCCCGTTCGACGTCTACCTCTGCGGCAGTCCGCCGATGTGCGACACCGCCTCGCTGCTGCTCGAGGCCAAGGGCGTGCGCGACGGGCGCATCTTCCTCGACCGCTTCCACGCCGCGGTCTGACCCGCCCGTGCACGGCCGCTGTTCACCGGCCGCACTCTCCCGGGAGATGTGCAGAATGTGGTGGAGCCCGGCTGTTCGGCTCCGGGCGTCAGTGGGGGACGAGAGAAGGGTGCCGGGACCACGCGGCTCGTGGAGTGTGAGCCTCCGCATGCTCCCGGTGCGGTGGCGCAACGCCCTCGCCGCCACCGCGCTGCTCGCCGGCGGCGCCGGGCTCTCGGCGGTGGCACCGCACCATCCTGCCTCCGCCCGCTCCGCGCCGCTCTCGGTGAGCGTCCTGCGGCCGCTCGCCCCCGGCGCCCCCGCGGCCGACCCCGCCGTCTCCGCGCCGCCCCCGCCGGTGGGGCAGCCGGTGGCGCTCCCCGTCACCGGCTACGCCGAGCACACGCTGCGGCCGCACGAGATCTTCGGCTTCGCGCCGTACTGGAACCTGGGCGCCGCCGGTGGCTATCCGCTGCGCGCGCTCACCACCGTCGCCTACTTCGGCGTCGACGTCGACGCCGACGGCTCGCTGCTGCGCAGCGGTGACGGCTGGGACGGCTACCAGAGCGCGGCGCTCACCGCGCTGGTCGACCGCGCCCACGCCGCCGGCGCCGCCGTCGTGCTCACCGCGAAGCAGTTCGACGCCGCCACCCTGCACAGCCTGGTCAACGACCCCGGCGCCCCGGCACGGCTGGGCCGCGAGCTCGTCGACGCCGTCCGCTCCCGGCAGATGGACGGCGTCAATCTCGACCTCGAGGGGATCGGCGGCCAGGACCGCGGCGCCTTCGCCGGCTTCGCGGTCGCGGTCGCGAACGCGCTCCACGCCGCCAACCCGCGCTGGCAGGTGACCGTCGACACCTACGCCAACTCGGCGAGCGACACCGCCGGGTACTTCGACGTCGCCCGCATCGCCCCCGCCGTCGACGCCCTCTTCGTCATGGCCTACAACATGCAGGGCGACAACCCCTCGGCGGTGGCACCGCTGCGGGGCGCGCCCAGCAACGACAGCGCCGCGGTCGCCGCCTACGCGGCCACCGCGGGACCGTCGAAGGTGATCCTCGGCATGCCCTTCTACGGGGTCGACTGGCCGACCGCGAGCGGTGACCACGCCGCCCCGGCGTCGGGCCCCTCGAAGCCGGTGACCTACGCGGAGCTCGCCGCCGCCGGCCATCCCCGCTACTGGGACCCGGTCACCGCATCGCCGTGGACGTCCTGGCAGGAGCCCGCCGGGCAGTGGCACCTCGCCTACTACGAGGACCCCCAGTCGATCGCCATGAAGGCCGAGCTCGCCGACGCGGCCCACCTGCGCGGCGTGGGCATCTGGGCGCTCGGCATGGACGGCAACGATCCCGCGATGGCGCGGGCGGTGCTGGGCCACGCCGTGCCGGTCAAGCTCGCCCTCGGCCCGGCGCCCACCCCGGCCGCGATGCCGGCGCCGCCACCTCCGGTGGTGGCCGCCGTCCC
>JAQBPH010000436.1:0-4835 GCA_028287625.1 Chloroflexota bacterium
GGGGGGCGGGAGCCGGCATCGGGCGCGCCAGCGCACGATGTCTTGCGACCAGACGGGGGGGACGCAGTCCCCCCCGAGTCAAAACCGGCGGCAGAGCGGCCCCACGCGAATCTCGACCGGCGGCAGAACTGCCGGGTATCACAACCGGCGGCAGAACGATTCTCAACCGACGGCAGAGCGGCCAGACGCGAATCTCGACCGGCGGCAGAGCTGCCGGGCATCTCCACCGGCGGCGGATCGCCCGAGCCACTCCACCGGCCGCAGATCGCCCCGGGCCACTTGCACCCGGCCGCAGAACTGCCGGGCATCCCCACTGACGGCAGATCGGGCGAGCAACTCCACCGGCCGCAGAACTGCCGCGCATCCCACCGAGGCCCAGACCGGCCGAGCCACTCAACCGGCGCCACAACCGCCGCGCATCTCAGCCGTTAACAGCGAACAGGGCCTCATCACTGCACCTGGCTGACGAAGCCCTGCCGGCTGCGGCCCCTGTCGGGCCGCGGACGCCCGGCAACGGTAGCACCGGGTTCTGCACCTGTAAAGGACGAAAAGACGGGCGGGCGACCGGCGAGAAGCCCGCATGCGCGGCACGCGTCAAGCGGTCTGGGGGACCAGGACGATCTTCCCCTGCTGCTCGCCCGCGGCCATCCGCTGCAGCGCCTCGCGCGCCTCGGCGAGCGGGTAGGTGCGGTCGATCTGCGGGCGGATCCCCGAGCCCTGCACCAGGGCGATCAGCCGTTCCAGCTCGGCCCGCGTCCCCATGGTCGAGCCCAGCACCGAGATCTGCCGGTAGAAGACCCGGTTGAGCTGCGCGGGGGGATCGCCCCCGGAGGTGGCGCCGGCCACCACCACCGCGCCGCCGGGGCGCACCGCGCGCAGGCTCAGGTCCCAGGTGGCCGCGCCCACGGTCTCGATGACGGCGTCGACGCCGCCGGTCATGGAGAGCACCTGCTTGGCGGCGGCGCGGTCGGGCGCGAGGGCGGCGACGGCGCCGAGCTCGAGGGCGGCGGCGCGCTTCGCCTCGTCGCGCGAGGTGGCGATGGCGGTGATGCCGGTGGCGCGGCAGAGCGCCAGGGCGGCGCTGGCCACGCCTCCGCCGGCGCCCTGGATCAGCACCGTCGACCCCGGCCGCAGCCCGGCCCGGGTGAAGAGCATCCGGTAGGCGGTGAGGTACGCGGTGGGCAGGCAGGCGGCGTCGGTGGCGCTGAGCCCCGGGGGGCGCGGCACCAGGTTGGCCGCGGGCACGGCGACGTACTCGGCGAGGGTGCCGTCGTAGGGGCGGTCGCTGAAGAGCGCCATCCGGCGGCAGAAGAGCTCGTCGCCGCGGCGGCAGGCGGGGCAGGCGCCGCAGCTGATCACCGCATGGAGCAGCACCGGCGAGCCCACCTCCGGCACCCCCTCGGGAGGGTCGGGGCCGTAGGCGGCGACCGTCCCCGCCGCGTCGGTGCCGAGCACCTGGGGGGGCTCGATCGGGCTGGCGGAGACCCCCCGGAGCAGCCAGAGGTCGTGGTGGTTGAGGGACGCGGCCTCGACCTTCAGCAGCGCCCAGCCGGGGCGGGGCTCGGGGGTGGGGAGGTCGCCGACCTCGAGGTTGTCGAGCGGGTCCTCCCCGCCGGTGCGGGCGAGATACACAGCGAGCATGGCGCCGGAAGGTAGCACCGCGGGCGGCGCGGCTGCGGCAGGCGGAAATCGGGCACGATACCGGGCCATGCGCATCACCGAGATGCTGGCCGCGCGCCGGCCCGTCTTCTCCTTCGAGTTCTTCCCGCCCGACACCGAGGCGGGCACGGAGGTGCTCTTCCGCACCATCGGTGAGCTGCGCGAGCTCGAGCCGGCCTTCGTCTCGGTGACCTGCCGCAACCACTCCCGGACCCGCACCCTCGAGCTGGTCACCCGGATCCGCGCCTCGACCGGCATCGAGCCGATGGCCCACTACACCTGCGCCGGCGCCACCGTCGACGAGCTCCACGCCACCCTGCGCTCGCTCCGCGACGCCGGGATCGACAACGTGCTGGCGCTGCGCGGCGACCCGCCCCGGGGCGAGACCGGCTTCCGCTCCGTCGAGGGTGGCCTCGACCACGGCAGCGACCTGGCGGCGATGATCCGCCGCGAGTACGACTTCTGCGTCGGCGGCGCCTGCTACCCCGAGGGGCACACCGAGTCGGCGAGCCTGGAGGAGGACCTGCGCCACACGGTGCTCAAAGTGGAGAGCGGGGTCGACTTCCTGATCACCCAGCTCTTCTTCGACAACGCCGCCTACGCCGACTTCACGTCCCGGGCCCGGGCCGCCGGCATCACCGTGCCGATCACCCCCGGGATCATGCCGATCACGTCGGTGCGCCAGCTCTCACGCTTCGAGGGCAGCCTCTTCGGCGCCCGGGTGCCACCCCGGCTGCGGGAGGCGCTGCTGCGGCGCAGCGACGACGCCGACGCGGTGGTGCAGCTGGGGGTGGCGTGGGCGACGCTGCAGTGCGCCGAGCTGCTCGCCGGCGGCGCCCCCGGGATCCACTTCTACACCCTCAACCGCTCCCCGGCGACCCGCGCCATCCTCAGTGCCCTGAAGGCGGCGCGGCCGTGGGAGTCGAGGGTCTGACCAGCGTCGAGCGCCCGGACCGCGAGCCGCTGGAGCCGGCGGAGCTCGACCTCCTCCTGCCCTCGGGCCGGCTGCGGGCGCATCGCTTCGGCAGCGCGCGGGGGCGGCTCGCCGTCGGCATCCCCGGCATCAGCCACAACTCGCGCAGCTTCGACTTCCTCGGCGAGCGCCTGGGCGGAGGCCGGCGGCAGCTGGTGGCGCTCGACCTCCGCGGCCGCGGCCGCAGCAGCGTCAGCCCATCGGGCACCTACGGCTGGCGCCGCCACGCCCGCGACGTGATCGGCGCCGCGGCCCAGCTGGGCCGCCCGCCCTACGACGTCATCGGCCACTCCATGGGCGCCTTCGTGGCCATGGAGATGGCCGGGCTCGACCCCTCCGACATCCGCCGCGTCGTCCTCGTCGACGGGCTCGGCGTCCCCGACATGCTCGCCGTCACCGCCATCCTCCGGGTGGTGCGCCGCCTCGCCGGGCCCAGCCGCACCGCCGACGACTACCTGGAGAGGGTGCGGCTCACGGGGATCGTCAACCCCTGGAACGACTACTGGGACCGCACCTTCCGCTACGAGCTCACCGGCGACGAGCGCGGGGTCCGGCCCCGGACCGACCCGGTGGCGGTGCTCGAGGACATGGCCTACGGCAGCTGGCGCGACCCCCAGCGGCTGTGGGGCCGGCTCACCATGCCGGTGCTGTTGGTGCGCGCCACCCGGCCGCTGCTCGCCTTCGGGGGCCACGTCGTCGGCACCGCCGAGCGCGACCGCTTCCTGCGCACCGTGCCCGGGTCCGAGTCGGTCGAGGTCGACGCCAACCACTACGGGGTGATGACCCACCCGTCCACCGCCTCCGCGATCCGCGCCTTTCTGTCGTCGTAGGACCCGCCATCCGTCGTTAGGAACTTGATCTCCGCCGCGGATCCGCGCACCATTGGCGGTCCCAAGGGGGAAGGGGCCGCCGCACCGCCATGACCGACCGGGGAGTCGCGTCGAGGAGGTCACCCATGCGTGCCTACACCATCGTGGTCCAACCCGCCGCCGAGCAGGAGGGCCTCATCGCCACCGTCCCGGACCTGCCCGGCTGGGCCGCCGGCGGGCGCACCGTCGAGGAGTGCGTGGAACGCGCCCGCGAGGTGATCGGCCTCGTCGTCGAGGGACTCGACCCGGCGGGGGCGCCGATGGAGCTCGGCGGACGCCCCGCCGATGCGGCCATGGACGCCGAGGAGGAGGAGGCCGCCGACGCCCTGCACCGGGCGATGGCTGCGCTCCGCACCGTCGAGATCCAGCTCGAGGAGGAGATCACGTGCTGGCCCGACGGCCGGGACCGCCGCCCGCTGCGCCGCGCCCACGCCGCCATCCTCGGGGCGCGCCGCTCCCTGGTCGAGGAGCAGCGTCGCGTCGGCGCCCTGGTCTGACCGGGACGCGACGGTGGACGGGAGCGGGCGGCGCGGGGCGACCGCCGCCGGGGCCCGCGCGCTGCTCTGGCCGCTGGGGCTCGGCGTCACGCCCGACGCCAGGGCCGCCCGGCGCCTCTACCGGCTGCACGCCCCCACCTACGAGCTGATGACCGCCGCGGCCGCCCCCTGGCGGGATCGGGCCGCCGAGGCGCTGGGGCTGGCTCCCGGCGACAGCGTCATCGACGTGGGCTGCGGCAGCGGGCTCAACCTCCCCCACCTGGAGCAGCGCGTCGGACCGGGCGGCCGCGTGTGCTGCGTCGACCTCAGCCCCGACATGCTCGCCCGCGCCCGGCGGCGGGTGCACCGCGCCGGCTGGGAGAACGTGCGCCTGGTCGTGGCCACCGCCGAGGAGGCCGAGCTTCCCTCCGGCGTCGACGCGGTGCTGATCTGCGCCGCCCATGACGTGATGCGGTCGCCGCGCGGGCTCGCCAACGTTCTCGGCCGGCTGCGTCCCGGCGGCCGGGTGGTCGCCGCCGGCTGCCAGTGGGCACCGTGGTGGCCGCTGGGGGCGGTCAACTTCACCGTCTGGGCGGCGAACCTTCCCTTCGTCACCACCTTCGAAGGCTTCGACCGACCCTGGAGCCACCTCCTCGAGCTGGTTCCGGACCTCAGCGTCGAGGTGGTCGCCGGCGGCTGCGGCTACATCGCCCGGGGCAACCTGCCGCCGCCGCGGCGGCGCCGTCGTTCCGGGTAGACCGGTCAACCGCTGATCAATCGGCCGAGAGGAATGCCGGCGGCGACCCTGTGAGCGTGGTGACATGGTGACCGTCATCACGTGGCAGGCCGCCCAGGCCG
>JAQBPH010000445.1:0-4674 GCA_028287625.1 Chloroflexota bacterium
GGTGGCCGCGAGGGTCGCCTCTGTGCTCCATGCCCTTAACCTCCGAGCTGGATTGTCGACGCCCTTTCGGGGGGCTCACGCCCGGTCGGCGCCGCGGAGGGTACCCGATCACTCAAAGAGGCTCACCCCTTCGGCACCGCGGCAATCGTCTGCCGCGAGACGAACGGGTACCACCCCTGATCGGCGGCGCGGAAGACGAGACCCCACTGTGTCCCTCTGCTCCACGCCTCCCCCAGGACTCATAGGCATCGATGGGGCGAGGTCACCCACCGTCTCCCCAACTCGGCTACCACTTAGAGCGCATCAGGGATGCCAGCGAGCGGCTGGTACCATCACCTCATGGTCTCGCGGTCGACACCCGACGTCGTCGCAAGCGCCATCGGAGGTTGGCTCGCCCCCGACGGGCGCATCTGGCGCTGCGCAGACCGGCATCATGAGGACACTGCCGAGTCCCTCGTCCGTCACCTTGGCCTGCGCATCGACCGCGATGCCGGCGATGTCCTGGTGGACGCAGGATGGCTGCGCATCTCCGACAATGGGTTGGTGCTCGGCGCCCGGTATCTGACCCAGGCCCAGCTCGACGTCCTCTTCGATCTCGCTCGCACCCATCGCTCCATGCGGCGTCGCCTCATGGACGAGTTGGAGCGAGCGGGCGAGCGATCAGTGCCCAAGACCACACCGCACTGACGCCGACGGCGCCGATGCCGAACTACAAGTCATGGTCGATCGCGCAGCTCCAGCAACGCGTCGCCAACCTTCAAGGCCGGTTCGCCGAGTTGAAGTCGCTGACAGCGAGACATCCGCGCGGCAGTCCCCAGTGGCGGCGCGCTCACGACGAGGGCATTGCCGTCCAGAACGAGCTCCGGAAGATCGAAGATGAGCTCGCCAAACGGCGCTGAGCAATCCGTCCCCGCTGCGAAGCGCCGATCAGCGGCCGTCTGACGTCCTCTGGGTTCTGCCGACGCTCCGCGAGCCCCGGCCACGCTCCCGGAGCAGCTCAGCGATCCGGCGGGTGCGCGGGTCGTCGATGACCGCCTCCACCGGCACCGGCAGCGCCAGCGACCAGTTCGGCCAGGTCTTGCCGGTGGTGGCGGGCATGTTGGGGCGCTGGGCTACCCCCAGGCAGTCGTGGAGGGTGGCGGTGACCACCGCCGAGGGGGCCCGTGCGAGCCGGGCGTGGAGCGCCTCGACGACGGTGTCGACGGGGGCGTCGCCGGGCAGGCCGGTGAGCGCAATGATGTGCTCGCGGATGGCGGCGGTCGACGCCACGTTGGGCTCGACGCCGGCCTTGCGCTGGTCGTCGAGGTCGGAGCCGGTCCACATTCCCGCCACGGTGGGGAGGTCGTGGGTGGTGATCGCGCTGAGCGCGCGGCGGGGATACTGCTCGGGCGGCTCGGTCTCGAACCAGAGCACCCGGTAGGAGAGCATCCGCCGCGCCGCCATCTCGGTGCGCACCACCTCCTCGACGGTGCCCAGGTCCTCGCCGCAGACGTAGGCGCCGGCCCGGACGCTCTCCAGGGCGAGGACGTCGAGCATCTCGCCGTAGGGGTAGCGCACGTAGGCGCCCTCGGCCGGGCCCCGCCCGACCGGGATCCAGAAGAGGCGGAACAGCCCCATCACGTGGTCGACGCGCAGCGCCCCGGCGTGGCGCATCGCGGCGCGGATGGTGGCGGCGAGGGGCTCGTAGCCGGCGCGGCGCAGCCGCCAGGGGTGGAAGGGGGGGAGGCCCCAGTCCTGCCCGGCGGTGTTGAACTCGTCGGGCGGGGCGCCGACCCGCGCGCCGGGGGCGACGATCTCCTGCCAGCTCCAGGCGTCGGCGCCCCCCGGGTCGACGCCGACGGCGAGGTCGTGCATCACCGCCAGCGGCGCCGAGGCCGTCGCCAGCTGGCGGTCGAGCAGCCACTGCAGCCAGGCGTGGTGGTCGACGCGGCGGCGCCGCTCCTCGCGGACGCGGGCGACCTCCGCGGTGTCGGGACGGCGCAGCCCCTCCGGCCACTCCTGGAAGCGCGGCCCGTGGTCCTCGGCGAGCGTGCACCAGGTGGCGAAGCGCTCCAGCTGCTCACCCTCGGCGGCTCGGTAGGCGTCGAAGTCCGGGTCGCCGGGGAAGTCGTCCCAGATCGCTTCGAGCGCCTCGATCTTGAGCCGGAGCACGGCGTCGCGGTCGATCAGCCGCTGGGTGTTGAGCTCGCGCCCGGCGGTGGCGAGGGTCTCGAGGCGCGCGCCCAGCCGCGCCGCGCCGGGCACCTCCTCGACTCGGAGGTAGAGGGGGTTGCGGTAGAGGCGGCTGCTGGGGAAGTAGGGGCTGGGCTGCTGCGGCACGGTGGGCGCGGCGGCGTGCAGCGGGTTGACCAGGAGCATGCCCGCGCCCATCTCCGCCGCCGAGCGCCGGCCCAGCTCGGCGAGGTCGGCGAGGTCGCCCATACCCCAGCTCGCCGCCGAGCGCGCCGCGTAGAGCTGCACCGCCCATCCCCAGGTGCGCAGCCCCGGGGGAAGGTGGCAGCGGCCGGGGCTGACGATCAGCCGGGTCTCCGTGCCGTCCTCCCGCACCAGGCGGTGGTAGCCGAGCGGCAGCCCCGCTGGCAAACGTCCCTGAGCGAGGCCGAGGTCGCTGCCGTCCTCGAGCACCACCGTCGCCGGCGCCGCCAGCCGTGGCCGGCGGCCGGCGCGGACGACCATCACCGCGTCCTCGGTCTCGGGGCGCTCGCGGTCGGCGCCCAGCGCCTCCAGCACCGCCGCGACGGTGTCCGGGGAGGCCGTCCGCGTGGCGCCGGAGGCGTCCTCGAAGCTGGTGAGCACGCCCCAGGCGGCGGGGTCGGGAGAGGTCGCGGTCACCTTCTCGGCCCTGTGGTGGCGCCACTTCCTCCCGCCACCGAGGTGCCCTGGAGGGCGGCGAGGATGGCACCCCCGCGAGGGCTGCCCAGGCCGGTGCAGGCGTCCCAGCCCGGGGCCGCCGAGTAGGCGCCGTTGTCCCCCTCGGTGATGTCCCGGAAGCCGCCGCCGGAGAGCACCGAGCCGTAGAGCTGGGGGTTGAGGAAGCCCACCGGCCGCCCCAGCAGCTGGTTGAGCAGCGCGGTGAGGCCGGCCCAGAGCGGGGCGACGGCGCTGGTGCCGCCCACCACCGTCGGCTGCCCGTCGATCAGCACCCGGTAGCCGGTCTGGGGGTCGGCGTCGCCACTGACGTCGGGGACGCCGCGCCCCCGCCGTCCCCCCGGGTTGGCCGAGGGTGGCACCCCGGCGTTCACCTGCCAGGGTGGGGCGTCGAAGGTGTCGCTGATGCCGCCCCCGGTGGCGCCGCCCGCCGCCCCCCCGTTCCAGACCACCTCGGCGGTGATGCCGCCGGTGCCGGCGCTGAGCCGGGTGCCGCCGCAGGCGACCACGTGGGGGCTGGATGCGGGGAAGTCGGTGTGCGCCAGGCTGTCGCTGACGCCGTCGCCCGATCCGGTGTCGCCGGAGGCGCAGAACACGGTGACGCCGAGCGCCGCGGCGTCCTGGAGCACGGTGTCGAGGGCGGTCATCGACTGCCCGGTCCAGGTCGACTCCGGGCCGCCCCAGCTGATCGACACCACCGAGGGGCGGCGCACGCTGTCGTGGACCGCGGTGGAGACGGCGTCGAGGAAGCCGCGGTCGGTGTTGGGCGCGAAGTAGACGGCGATGCGCGCCCCGGGAGCGACCGCGCCGGCCACCTCGATGTCGAGCATCACCTCGCCGTCGGGGCCGCCGGGATTGCCGTCGGGCTGGTTGGCGCCGCCGTCGACGGAGACGGAGACGGTCGCCGGCGAGGTGATGCTGAGCCCCTGGAAGTAGGCGTCGAGGTCGGCCTTGGTGTAGCCGCCGCCGAGCTCGATCAGGGCGATGCACTGCCCCGCCCCGGTGCCGGTGATGGGGAAGTCGTAGAGCCGGGCCACCTCGACCGGGGAGAAGGCGGCGGTGGCGGCGCGAGCCAGCACCGGGTGGCCTCCCTCCAGCAGTCGCCGGAAGTACGGCCGTGCCTGGGGCCGGTCGTCGAGGCCGAACACTCCCTCCACCGCGGGGGCGACCGTGGCGGGGAGGGAGAGCGGCCCCTCGCGGCCGCGGAGGACGGTGCCGTCGACGTCGTAGAGCGAGAGCTGGGTGCCGAAGGCGGCCTCGAGTGCGCCCACCGTTCCGGCGAGCACCACGCTGCGCCGCGCCGGGCTGGCGTCGACGACGTCGAGGCCGTGGTCGTGGGCGAACGCCTCCACCCGCTCGATGTCCGCGGGGTCGGCACCGGCCAGCTCCTCCAGCTGCCGCCGCTGGAGGTGGGCCTGGGCCGTGCCCGGCTCGGGGAGGGCGCCGCGGCGGCGCAGCAGCACCGTCACCGCCAGGCGCTGGCGCGGGTCGGCGGGGCCCAGGCTCGTCTCCGGGGGCAGCGGCGTGCGCTCGCTCCCGGCGATCTCGACCCGTGGTGCGTCGCTCATTCGGCCGCCTCCTTCCTGATGCGGTCCCGCCCCTCGCGGCCTAATGTAGCGACGCGCCCCGCCCTCCAGGGGCGCCACGGCTGCTCGAGGATGGTGGCTCGTACGACCCCTATACGGTGGGACCCACGATGGACGTGCCGGATGTCCGATCACCGGTGACGGTCGCGGCCGCGGTGCTGCTGGCGGGCTGCTCCTCCGCCGCCGTCCCCCCGGCCACGGCGGCTCCGACCGTCGCGCC
>JAQBPH010000467.1:0-12802 GCA_028287625.1 Chloroflexota bacterium
GCCCGCGAGCAGACCGTCGTCCACGACGGCACCGCCGCCGCGGGCAGCGTGAGCACCATCGGCCCGAGCACCGGCGCGGTCGCCCCGGTGGCCCCGGGCAGCGACCCCTCCGGTGCCACCGGACCGGCGGGCCCGGCCTCGAGCACGCGCCGGGTGATCGCCGGCCACACCAGCGGCTGCACCGACCGCCGCCAGCAGGTGCCGGGCGATCCCTACTCGCCGCCCTGCGTGCTCTTCGGCGGCGACAACGGGGGCGCCACCACCCGCGGCGTCACCAGGGACACGATCACCGTCGCGCTGCGCACCACCGCCGATCCCGACCTCTCCTCGACGATCGCGAAGATCACCGGCACCGACCTCATCGACAGCGCCGACGACGCCATGCGCACCGCCCAGGGGCTGGTCGACTACTTCAACTCACGCTTCCAGTTCTACGGGCGAAAGCTCAAGCTGGCGCCCTACCAGGGGCACGGCGCGCTCACCCGCGAGTTCCTCGGCGCCGGGCAGGAGCAGGCCAACGCCGACGCCATCAGGGTGGCCAGCGAGCTCGGCGCCTTCGCCGACGTCACCGGGTTCACCGAGCCCTACTCCGACGCGCTCGCGCGCCAGCGGGTGATGGCCTTCGGGGCCCCGTACATGTCGCGGCAGTGGTTCGTCGACCGCCGCCCCTACGCGTGGAGCGCCCTCACCGACTGCTCGCTGGTGGCGCAGAGCAACGGCGACTGGCTGAACAAGCGGGTCCTGGGCAAGCCCGCGACGTACGCTGGCGGCGACCTGGCCGGCAAGCCGCGCAAGCTGGGCATCGTGGTGCCCGACAACCCCCAGTACCAGCAGTGCCTGCACGACAGCCTCGACCTGCTCCACAGCGCCGGCAACGACGCGGTGACGGTCAACTACTCGCTCGACCTCGCCAGCCTCTCCAACCAGGCGGCGAGCATCGTCGCCAAGCTCAAGGCCGCGGGGGTGACATCGGTCGCCTGCGCCACCGATCCGCTCCTCCCCGTCTTCCTCACCGCCAAGGCGCACGAGCAGGGCTACTACCCGGAGTGGCTGGTGCAGGGCACCGCCTTCACCGACACCGACGTGGCCGGCCAGCTCTACGACCAGTCCGAGTGGGCGCACGCCTTCGGCACCAGCACCCTCGGTCCCCAGCTGCCCGAGCGCGCCGGCCTCGGCTACAACGCCTACAAGGCGATGCGCGGCGACGAGCCCGCGCACAGCGTCGAGCTCATCTACCACCAGATCTCCATGATCGCGATCGGGGTGCAGCTCGCCGGCCCCGGCCTCACCCCCGCGAGCTTCGAGCGGGGGATGTTCTCGTACCCGGGCGGCACCGGCGAGGCGGGGACCTGGGGCTTCGGCCCGGGTCACTACACCCCCACCCAGGACTTCAAGGAGATCTGGTGGGACGCCGCGCGGGAGTCCCCGTACAACAGCAAGCCGGGCACGTACGCCACCGGCGGGACGCGCTATCGACTGGGGCAGGTGCCGGCGGGCGACCCTCCCGTGTTCCGGTGAGCGGCCGCCGCATCGCGGCCATCACCGCCGCCCTCGCCGCCGCCGCGGTGCTGGTGGCGACCCGGGTGGCGCCGGACCGGGTGCCGCTGGGCATCGTCCTCCAGGGCGCCATCCTCGGCACCGGCACCGGCCTGCTCGCCGTCGGCCTGGTGCTCACCTACCGCGCCACCCGGGCGATCAACTTCGCCTACGGCGCCATTGGCGGGGTGGGAGCTGCACTCGCGGTGGGGCTGCACCTCGGGCACGGCCTGCCCTGGCTGCTGGCGGTGCCCCTCGCCGTGGTGGTGGGGGTCGCGGTCGGCGGAGCGGTCGAGCGGCTGGTGATCCGCCGCTTCCGCGACGCGCCCCGGCTGGTGCTCACCGTGGCGACCATCGGCCTCGCCCAGCTGCTCGGCGGCGTCGAGCTGCTCATCCCCCAGCTGCTCGGCACCAACTCGCTGGTGGGCGGCTTCGAGACCCCGCTCAACCGCCTCCATCTCGCCGTCGACCCCGTCATCCTCACCGGCAACGACCTGCTCATCCTCGCCGTGGTGCCGGTGGTGCTGGCGGCGCTCTGCTGGTTCCTGCTCCGGACCGAGGCGGGCATGGCGATCCGCGGCATCGCCGAGAACGCCGATCGCGCACGCCTCCTGGGCATCCCCGTGGGCCGGCTGTCGCTGCTCGTCTGGCTGGTCGCCGGCGGCCTCGCGGCACTCACCGCCACCCTGACAGCGCCGGGGCAGGGCCTGACCATCGACGCCGCCGCGGGCGCCACCCTGCTGCTGCCCGCGCTCGCCGCGGCCGTCGTCGCCGACCTCGAGTCGCTGCCCGCGGCCTTCGGCGTCGGGGTCGGGCTCGGCGTCGTCGACCAGGTGGTGCGCTGGAACGTCGACAAGCAGGCCACCGAGACGGTGGTCTTCCTGGTGGTGATCATGATCGCGCTGCTGGTCCGGCACCGGCGCGCCAGCAGGGTCGACGCCGACCTCTCCAGCTGGTCGATCACCTCGGGCGCGCGCCCCGTCGCCGCCGCGCTGCGCGCCCTGCCCGAGGTGCGCCTGGCCCGGGTGCTGGCGGTGGCCGCGGTGGCCGCGGCGGCGCTGCTTCTGCCCACGCTGGCGACGCCGAGCCAGCTTGACCAGGCGAGCATCTGGCTGGTCTACGGCCTGGTCGCGATCTCGCTGGTCGTGCTCACCGGCTGGGGCGGCACCGTGAGCCTCGGACAGATGGGCATCGTCGGCGTGGGCGCGCTCGTCGCCGGCAACCTGATCAGCCGCTGGAACCTCGACCTCTTCCTCGCCCTCGGCGGCGGCGCCGTGGCCGGCGGGCTGGTGGCGCTGCTCGTGGGCCTGCCCGCGCTGCGCGTGCGCGGGCTCTTCCTCGCGGTCACCACCCTCGCCTTCGCGGTGGCGGTCGACTCCTTCTTCCTCAATCCCGCCAACTTCCGCACCCTGATGTTCGCGGACTTCGAGCGCCCGGTGCTCTGGCAGCGCTTCGACCTGCGCAGCGAGCGCGCCCTGTACCTGGTCTGCCTGGGGGTGCTGGTCCTGACCGTGCTGCTGGTGCACGGCCTGCGCCGGGCGCGGAGCGGACGGGCGCTGATCGCGGTGCGCGACAACCAGCGCGCCGCCGCGGCGATCGCGGTGCCCACGGTGCGCACCCGGCTGACCGGGTTCGTGGTCGCGGGGGTCATCGCCGGGGTGGCCGGCGCGCTCCACGCCACGGTGCTGCGCAGCATCGGCTTCCACACCTACGAGACGTCGCTCAGCCTGTTGGTCTTCTCCATGGCGGTGATCGGCGGTCTCGGGTCCATCGGCGGCGCGCTCAGCGGGGTGGCCCTGGTCGAGCTCTCCGGCTACCTCTTCCCCAGGCTGCAGCTCATCATCACCGGCGTCGGCATGCTCGTCGTGCTGCTGGTGATCCCCGGTGGCCTGGCCGAGGCGGCCGAGCGCACTCGCGACCGCGCACTCGCGCTGGTGGCGCGCCGCCGGGGCATCGACCTGACCCGGGCCGCGGACGCGTCCAGCGCCGGGGCCGACCCCGTCGACGCACCGGCGGTCGCCGCGACCGGGGGCGGCGCGCGGCCGGCGCTGCTCCACTGCCACGGCGTCGACGCCGGCTACGGCTCGCTGCAGGTGCTCTTCGGCGCCGAGCTGGCGGTCGCCGAGGGCGAGATCATCGCCCTCCTCGGCACCAACGGCGCGGGGAAGTCGACCCTGCTCCGGGCCGTCGCCGGGCTGCTCGACATCAGCGCGGGCCGCATCGAGTTCGACGGCGCGGCGGTGCACGGTCATGCCGAGCGGCTCGCCGGCCGCGGTCTGGCGCTCATGCCCGGCGGCCGCGGCGTCTTCCCCGGGCTCACCGTGGGCGAGAACCTGCGCCTCGCCTGCTGGCTGCTGCGCTCCGACCGCGCCGCCGTCGACGCCGCCACCGACCGCTGCCTCGATCTCTTCGGCGCGCTGCGGGCGCGGACCGGCATCCGCGCCGGCGAGCTCTCCGGCGGCGAGCAGCAGATGCTCTCGCTGGCGATGGCTCTGGCCACCGGCCCGCGACTGCTCTGCATCGACGAGCTCTCGCTCGGGCTCGCGCCCACGGTGATCGGGCAGCTGGTCGAGACGGTGCGCGACATCCACCGCGGCGGCACCACGGTGGTGGTGGTGGAGCAGTCGGTGGACGTCGCCCTGCAGCTCGCCGAGCGCGCCGTGTTCCTCGAGAAGGGCCACGTGCGCTTCAGCGGCCCCACCGCCGAGCTGACCCGCCGCCCCGACCTGCTCCGCGCCGTGTTCCTCGGACGCCAGCAGGACGGCGCGCTCGCCGGCGACGCCGGTCCCGCCGCCGCCACGGTCCGGGGGATGCGGCTGGAGTGCAGGGGGCTCACCCGCCGCTTCGGCGGCATCGTGGCCGTCGACGGCGTCGACCTCACCGTGGAGCCCGGCGAGGTGGTGGGGCTGATCGGCCACAACGGCGCGGGCAAGACCACCCTCTTCGACATGGTCACCGGGTTCATCGACGCCCAGGGCGGGCGCGTCGTCCTCGGCGGGGACGACATCACCGACCGTCCCCCGCACCGCCGGGCCATCGCCGGGCTCGGCCGCTCGTTCCAGGAGGCGCGCCTCTTCCCCTCGCTCACCGTGGCCGAGACCGTCGCGGTGGCGCTGGAGCGGCATCTCGCCAACCGCGACCCGATCGCCGCGGCGCTGCGGCTGCCGGCCTCGACCGACGCCGAGGCGGCGGCGGTGCGGCGCGTCGACGAGCTGGTGGCGGCGCTGGGGCTGCGCGCCTACCGGGACACCCTCTGCTGCGAGCTCTCCACCGGCACCCGGCGGGTCGTCGAGCTGGCCTGCGTGCTCGCCCAGGACCCGGCGGTGGTCCTCCTCGACGAGCCCTCCGCGGGCATGGCCCAGCGCGAGACCGAGGCACTGGCGCGGGTGCTGCGCACGGTGCGCGCCCAGACCGGCTGCTCGATGCTGGTGATCGAGCACGACATGGCGCTGCTCTCCTCGCTCTGCGACCGGCTGGTGGCGCTCGAGCTGGGCGCGGTGATCGCCGCGGGCACCCCCGCGATGGTGCTCCACGACCCGCGGGTGGTCGCCTCCTACCTGGGCGGCGGCCGCTCCGGGTCGAACGGCACGGGGTCGCGCGAGCTCAGCGGCAGCCCGCCCGTGGGGGCGCCCGGCAGCGTCGTCTGAGGTGTCAGCGGGGGCAGGGCGCCGGCGGCGGCGATCGCCGCCGCGGCTCCCGACCCTGCCGCCTGCAACCGGCGCTTCACCGCGCTCAGCGGCGCCGCGATGGACTCCAGCGACCTGCGCTCGGCGTCGACGCCCCAGATCGCCTCGACCAGCCCGCCGGCGATCATGAGCCCGGCGCCGATGCAGTAGCCGATGAACACCCGGCCCGGCTGTTTGGTGGCGATCAGGGCGCCGAAGAGCAGCGGGGCGGCGATGCCGCCGACCACGTTGCCGATGGAGTAGACGAAGGCGATGGCGAGCGCGCGGGTCTCCATGGGGAAGACCTCGCTCACCGTGAGGTAGGCCGAGCTGGCGCCCGCGGAGGCGAAGAAGAAGATCACCGACCAGCACACCGTGATGGTGGTGGCGGTGAGCACGCCGTGGGTGAAGAGGATGCCGGTGATCACCAGCAGCACGCCGGAGATGATGTAGGTGCCGGCGATCATCGGCCGGCGCCCCACCGAGTCGAAGAGGTGGCCGAGCAGCCAGGGGCCGAGCACGTTGCCGAGTGCGAAGGGCACCAGGAAGAGGCCCACCCGGTCGTCGGGGACGTGGAAGAAGGTGGTGAGCACCAGGCTCTCGGTGAAGAAGATCGCGTCGTAGAGGAACGCCTGGGTGATCATCAGCGCCAGGCAGACGGCGGTGCGCTGCGGATAGGTGCGGAACATCGTCCGCGGCATGTCCCAGAAGCGGACCCGGTGCTCGAGATCGATCTCGATGGGCTCGCCCTCGATGGGCGGCAGTGGCCCCTTCTCCGCCTCCACCTGGCGTTCGATGTCGCGGACGATCTCCTCGGCCTCCTCGGGGCGGCCGTGGGTGACCAGCCAGCGCGGGCTCTCGGGGATGGCGCGCCGCACCAGCAGGATGCCGATGCCGAGCACGCCGCCGAGCAGGAAGCAGAGCCGCCAGCCGATGGTGACCGGCACGATGCTGCGGTCGAGGAGGAACAGGCTGAGGGCGCTGGCGAGGATCGCACCCCACCAGTACGAGCTGTTGATGGACAGATCCGTCCAGCCGCGGCGCCGCGCCGGGATCAGCTCGTCGATCGCCGAGTTGATCGCCGCGTACTCGCCGCCGATGCCGAGGCCGGTGAGCACCCTCAGCGCGTCGTAGCTGTAGACGTCCCAGGAGAAGGCGGTGAGGATGCTGAAGGCGACGTACCAGCCCAGGGTGACGAGGAAGAGCTTCTTGCGCCCCAGCCGGTCGGTGAGATAGCCGAAGAAGAGCGCGCCGATGGCGGCGCCGGCGACGTACGCCGAGGCCGCGGAGGCGACCTGGACGGTGGTCAGCCCGAGGGTGTCGGCGCGCTTGAGGACGTCGGCGACCGCGTTGACGACGGTGACCTCGAGCCCGTCGAGCACCCAGGTGATGCCGAGGGCGA
This sequence comes from Chloroflexota bacterium, assembly GCA_028287625.1. Classification (GTDB taxonomy): domain Bacteria; phylum Chloroflexota; class Dormibacteria; order Aeolococcales; family Aeolococcaceae; genus CF-96. The sequence goes on from JAQBPH010000467.1 coordinate 6,604, forward strand.
CGACCACCAGCCAGTGCCATCGCGACCACGGCAGGCGATCCATCCGGTTGGGAATGTCGGTGACGATGACGCCGTCTTCGATGGTGGTCGCCATGACGAAAAGACGTTATACCACCCGTGCCGGGTTGGTGGACAGTCTGACGTTCGCGATGCGGTCGACGCCTTCGCGCCGACTGCAGGCGGGGCTACCCCCGGTGCGAGCTGTCCACGATGGGGGTGCGGACCACGCCGATCCCCTCCACCTCCACCTCGACGACGTCGCCGGGGACGAGGAAGCGTGGCGGCTCGCGAACGAAGCCGACGCCGGGGGGCGTACCGGTGGCGATCAGGTCACCGGGACGGAGGGTGATCGTCCGCGAGGCGTAGGAGAGCAGCTCGGCCACCGAGAAGATCATGTCCGCCGTCGAGCCCGACTGCATCACCTCGCCGTTGACCCGGGTCTCGAGGTGGAGGTCGCCGGCGTCGAGCTCGTCGGCGGTGACCACCGTCGACGCCACCGGCCCGCTGCGATCGCTGTTCTTGCCCAGCGCCCACTGCCGGCTCGCCTGCTGGTGCACCCGGGCGCTGAGGTCGTTGAACACGGTGTAGCCGAGCACCCCGGCGGCGACCTGGTCGGGGGTCACGTCGATGAGCGGCGCCCCCACCACCACCGCCAGCTCGACCTCCCAGTCGAGGCCCGGCTCGGTGCGTGGCACCGGCACCGGGGTGCCGCCGGGCACCAGCGTCGCCGCCCAGCGGGCGAAGAGGTTGGGATGGTCGGACAGTCGGCCGCCGGTCTCGGCCGCGTGCGACGCGTAGTTGAGCGCGGCGCAGATCACCTTGGCGGTGTCGGGCACCGGCGGGATCAGGGTCAGGCCCACCGCCGGTCGCGGCTGCTCCCGGGTGGTGCTCGCACCGGCCCGTCGCAGCCAGCCGGGGACGTCGGCGTAGAAGTCGCGAATCGGCGCCACCGGCACCACGCCGGCGGCGGTCACCACGCCCATGGTCGGAGTGCCCCCGTCGAGGAAGGCGAGCAGGCGCACCCGTCAGCCCTCGCTCACGGGCCGGCGAGCCCCAGGCCGCCGTCGACCACCACCACCTCGCCGGTCACGTAGTCGTTGCGGGCGAGCATGGTGCAGACGGTGGCGACGTCCTCGGGACGGCCGACCCGGCGCAGCGGGGCGACCTGCTCGACCCGAGCATGGAGCGGCGCCCAGCCGTCGCGCTCGGTCCACGGCGTGCTGATCAGCCCGGGCGCCACCGCGTTGACGCGCACCGCCGGCCCCAGCGCGTTGGCGAGCAGGCGGGTCATGTGCACCAGAGCGGCCTTCGACACCGCGTACGGGATCGAGCTGCCGAGGGGGCGGAGCCCGGCGAGCGAGGCGACGTTGACCACCGAGCCGCCCTCGCCCTCACCCAGCGCCCGCACCGCCGCCCTGGTGGTGTACCAGGCGCCGAGCACGTTGACCCGGAGGATGCGCTCCCACACCTCGTCGGTGACGGCGTCGAGGTCGGCGTGGGGGATTCGCTCGGTGACCCCGGCGTTGTTGACCAGGTGGTCGAGCCGTCCCCAGCGCTCCGTCGCCGCCGCCACCAGCGCGTGGGCGGTGGGCTCGTCGCCGACGCTGCCCTGCACGTAGACCGCGTCGGGGAGCCCGGCGGCGAGCTCCTCCCCCGCCTCGCGGGAGGTGGAGGAGTTGACGACCAGCCGAGCCCCCTCGGCGGCGAACGCCCGGGCGGCGGCGAGGCCGATCCCGCTGGTGGCGCCGGTGACCACGACCACGCGGCCGTCGAGGTCGCTCATCCACCCGCCGCCGGTCGCTCCATCGCGGCGGGGATCGTATCGAGCCGGGCACCCGGGGCGCCCTCGGCGTGGGCGGCAGGGCGCCCGGGAACACCATCGACCCATCCATCGGCCGGCAACGGCCGTATGACTAGCGGAGATGCCAGCACCACAGCCGCCGCCGCGATGCCCCTTCCCCGGCCTCGACGTCTCGCTGTGTCCGGGCTACGGCCCGCTGACGGTCAGCACCCGCGACCTCGGCGTGGGTCCTGGCGTCACGGACTGGACGACCTGCTGCCACCTGGCCGCGGAGCGAGGGAAGCGTGGCTTCTACCCCGGCTGTCACCACCCCGGCGGCCTCCCCCTGGCAGCGCCCGGCGTCGCCCTGTCGGTGTCGCAACGGCGAGCTGGGTTGACCTCCGGGCCGCGGTGACCGGGGCGCCGCGTCGTCGCGTGGCCCCCTCGGGGGCCACGGCGTATCGTTGTGATGTCACGTTGTCGACCAACACCGGAGGTGGCAGCCATGCCCGGTGGTAAGAAGCCCGGACCGTCGGTGAAGAAGCCCAAGACCTACGAGGCGCTCCGCGACAAGGGCATGAGCAAGGAGCGGGCGGCGAAGATCAGCAATGCCCAGGCGAACAAGGAGAAGAAGGGCTGATCCGCCACGAGGCTGCGCCATCGTGGTCGTTGTGGACAGGCACGACGTCAACCCGCCGGTGTTGAACGCACGGGTGCGGGCGTGTAGGGTCGCAGCCTCTGGGGCCGCCGTCCGGCGTCTGTGGCGGGCGGCGCCCCACCGCCTGCTGCTCACGGGGTCCCTGCTCCCTCGAACCCACACCTCGCGCCACAACGGGGTTCCATCACCTCTTCCTTTCGGAGCAGGGACCTCACCCGGAGATCGGGCCGTGACCATGCGTGCTGCGCCGCCGCCGCGACTGACGGCGGCGGCCGGCAGCACCCGCCCCTGTCACCCCGGCGTCAGGACCCGCCTGCTGCCCCCGCGTCCGGCCAGCGCAGGTTGTCCATCGCCCTGTTGACGCGCTCCATCGAGTGCTCCAGGCGCACCTGGAAGCCCGGGTCGCGGCGGCGCCCGTCGATGTACTCCGCGATCGCGAGGCGCACGACCTCGACGACGGGCAGCCCCTCGACCTCGGCCACGGTCTCGAGCGCCTGGGCCTGAGGCTCCGGCAGGCGCAGTGTCATCACCTTCTCGGCCACGGTCATCCTTCGAACGTCGGCTGGCTACCTCACCATGGAGGCTTGCCACCATGATAGCAGGGTGGTACTCTTCCACCCGCGTCGGCAAGAGACGGGGAGACGGATGTGAAGCGCTGTCCTCTCGCTCGACATGGCCTGGGAAGTGATCTCCTGGCGGCCTGTCCGGGATTCGACCCCGTGCACGTGAGCATCGGCCACGGGCCGGGAGCGGGGCTGGACGGGCAGACCTGCGGGCACATGGGCTCGGGCACCACGGGTCGAGGCTTCGCCGCCACCTGCCTCCACCCCGAGGGCGACCGGGTGATGGAGGCCGCTCGCCTGATCGCCACGACCATTCCCACCCGGGCGCGACGGAGAGACGGTCATCCCGTCCTCGCCGACCTCGCCCGGCCGGCCGCAGACCCGCCGGCCGGTGACCTGAGCACCGGCCGCCCGGCGACCGTCCCGAGTGCACCGGCCACGAGGGGCAGCGCCGCTCGCTGACGTGCGGGAGCTGAGCGCCGCCCCGGTGGCGATCGTCGGTGATCATCGGGATGACCGTCGGCATCGGACGGATCCGCCCTCGCTGACCGGGTCCGTCCGCCTAGTGCTCGCGGTGGTGTGGCCAGTAGCACGGGCTCGAAGGGTCCAGCAGCGCATGCCTGGCTCCGGATGGAGTTGCCAGATCTGATCGATACCGTTGGGCGCTGTCGGGAGCGGGTCCGGCCCGACGCCGCCGCCCTGGCGAGGGCGTCGATCCTGGCGAGCACAGTGCGGGCCAGCGCGGGCGCCCGGGCTGCCCTCTCACCCCGCGCTGTGCGGTCGAGATCGCCGTCGAGCTCCTCGAGAAGCGCGAGGGTCCGCAGCACGTCCACCTCATCGAGGACCTCCGCGGCGATGTGCGCGGTCGGAGGGTTCTGCCGAAGCTCTTCGCAGGGCAGTCGCCGTGCCAGCTCAGCGGCGATGGCGACCGCGTTGACGAGAAGAGAGTCTGCCGCCTCGACGTGGTGCTGGCGGGCGGCGTCCCCCAGCCGTCCGAGCAGCTCGTCCAGGTCCTCGCAGAGGGTGCGCAGGTGCCGCCGCACGGCCTGTTGCTCGCGGGAGCGATGCGCCGTCTCGTGGAGGCGGTGGTTGTCGATGACCAGGACCTGCAGGCGCCCGGGCGCAGCACGCTCGGTGCGGCCTCCCTCCGCGGCACAGGGCGACGCCGGTGTGATGGGCGCACACGCGAGGTTCTTGAAGCCCAGGTGGCGGCCGCAGCCCTCAGAGGTCGCGGCGATGGCCACGCGGGCTGACGGTCCGCACCTCGAAGCCCAACCGGCGCAGGGAGGCCCGTGCCTGGGCGGTGTTGAAGTCGAGGATGTCGACGCCGGTCGCGCGGGCGAAGACCTCCTTGACGGGGTACAGGTGTTTCTCGATCTCGACGGCGTGCTGCCGAACCACCCCCAGGTGCCCGTCACGCACCGCGCGGAGGACGTCCGCCTTCCGCAGCTGGATCCTCTCCCCGCCCACCACCAGCTCCAGGTACTCGGTTTCGTGCATCCACCGTTCCTCGGCGCGAAGGAGTACAATAACAACCATAATAATCATACCAACATCCGGGCGGGCGCGTCCGGCAACGGATCGCCACGAACCGACCCGGCGCGAGCCGGGCGGCCGCAGGCGCAGTCCCTGGCTGCGCCTGTGCCGTGACGGTCGGAGGACCAGGCGTGACGGACGAGCAGGAGTGGGTGGACCACCGAGTTCGGACGTACTCCGCGGGCATGGACCCGAGGGAACGGGCGGGCCTGGACCAACGCGTCCGCCGGGCGATCGACGACGATGGGGCGCGCCGTGAGAGGGCCCGGCGGATGGTCGGACTGGCGGGTCGCCTGCGCCACCGTCCCCACGACAGCGCCACCGAGGAGGAGATCTCCACCATCTTCGCCCTCTCCGGCCCGTGGTCCTGGCAGACCATCCGCAGGGCCGACGCCGAGCAGGCGATCGAACGACTCGAGTCCGAGCGAGAGCGCCGGACGGACCGGAGCGCGGCGGTGGCGAGTGTTCGCTCGGTGCTCGGCCTGACCGAGCAGGCGGTGCGCCACCGCGAGCTCGAGGGCGCCATCGACGCTGCCACGGAAGCGCAGGGACGGGCGTTGACGAGGGCTGCGCGCCAGCGGACCACGGCACGGACCGACGAGCTCTGCAGGGAATGGCTGGCCGCGGTGGTCGCACGGCCGAACGAGACGCCACGACGGGCGGCACAGCCGCCCAGCACACCGCCCCTGTGGTGGGGTCGGATATCTGCAGCGCAGGAGGTACCGCGATGGCGATGACCTGGAATCCCTGGAGTGACGTGGATCAGCTCATGTCTCATGGTGGAGCCTTCGGCCGCACCCTCATGCCGGAGCGTGTGGTCAACACCCTGCCGCTGGACGTCCGCCAGACCGACGAGGCCTTCTGGATCGAGGCGTCCGTCCCCGGGTTCAGGCCTGAGGACATGGAGATCACCCTTGACGAGAACGTCCTGACGATCCGCGGCACCCGGTCGCAGGACGAGACCCTGCACGGCGGGTACGTCCAGCGTGAGCGGCAGCTCGGCTCGGTGTACCGGCAGGTCGGCCTGGCCACCGAGGTCAGGGCCGCGGAGATCACCGCCAGCTTCGACAACGGCGTCCTCTCCATCATGGTCCCGCGGGCGAAGAAGGCCCGGCCTCAGCGGATCCCCGTGACCATGGCCGGGGCGGGGCAGCCGAAGGTGATCGACGCGGCGGCGGGCCTGAGCCCGGCCAGCGTCTGAGGGTCAGCGGTGGCCGCCGGCGTCCACCCTCGCGGGCAGGCGTGACGGGCCACCTGAGACGGGTCCACATCCGGGCACACTCCGTCGCAAACGGCGGAGGTGCCGCGGGGGGGACGCCCGGCCCTCGTCACCGTCGACCACCCTGGTCCCTCACTCTGAGACGCGGGACGCCTCCAGGAAGGCGAGCAGATTCGACGAGAGCGTCGCGATCGGATGCTCGACCAGGCTGTACAGGACGTAGTACCCGTCGCGTCGCGGCTGGAGGATGCCCACCTCGGTCAGCGTTCGCAACTGCTTCGAGAGCGCCGCCTCGCTGAGTCCCACGAGTGGTGCGAGCTCCTGCGTGCTTCGGGGCCTCTCTGCGATGAGCTGAAGCACGCGCAACCGCATCGGGTCACCCAGCGCCCTGAGCACCGTCGTCAGCGACCCTGTGTCGATGCGCCCCGGGTTGGTGGAGTGGG